>JAGXLJ010000035.1 GCA_018334775.1 Halodesulfurarchaeum sp. | reverse complement strand
CGTCCGCCGGAGAGAGGCGGACGCCGTCGATGATACTGCCGTGATTCAACTTGTCGGAAAGATAGACGTCACCGTCTTCGAGCAATTGGGGGAGTACGCCCGCGTTGACCGAAAATCCCGTCTGGAGGGAGACCCCTGCTTCCGTATCTTTGAAGTCGGCGATGGCCTGGTTCAACTCTTCTTGGACTTCCATGTAGCCAGCGATTGACCAGTCCGACCCCGCACCCATTCCGAACTCGTCGATTGCATCTTGGGCGGCCGCCTTGACACGCGGATCGTTCGCCAGATCGAGATAATTGTTCGCCGCGAGGAGGATCGCCTCTTTCCCCTCGACTTTCACGTTTGGTTTCGACGGTGTCTGGAGGGTCCGGAGGTCCCAGGTCTCTCCCCGTTCCTCCATCTCGGCGACTTTCTCCGCCAGATACTGTGTCTTTTCCGTCATGTGTTCTGAACAGAGGACCCCCGGTAACAAAAGCGTGCCCGAGAGACCATGACACACTCAATGAAGGGTGTCTTCCCGCTCGGCCACATCGGCCGCGAACAGGGCATATCCGACCTCCGCCACTGAATACTCACTCTCGGCGGCGAGTTCCCGGATCGGTTCGATCATGGTGACGTAGTCACCCGCGTCAAAGGTTTCCTTTCGGCCGTCAAGGAGATCGAGTCTGTCGAGGCTGGCCCAGACTCGGGTATCGACGACCGCGTGACGGCCCGGATCGAAAGCGGTGAGCACTGCAGAGGCTGTCGGCGCCTTGAATCCGCTGAGCCCGGAAAGGAGCTGTATTTTCGAGAAGTCTCCGTCGACCCGACGGACGTTCTCGGTCACTTTCCGGCATCGGTCTCGGGGGTTCTTCTTCACGTGGTAGGCACTCCGAGTCGAGGTCTCGTAGGCGAGTTCGTACAACTGCTCGCGATCGAGAAGGCCCTGCTCACGATAGGTTTCTCCGAGTGCGTCGAGCCGTTCAGGAAGGACCCCCTGGGTCTGTTCGTACCGAGCCAGATGGGTCCCAATAGGGAAGTCCATGAATGACGGATAGTGGGCCGAGACTCGTGTACGTGACGGCTCCGGTAGAAACGAACATTGAGGGGAATTCACCGCCTCCTTGAACTACTGGTCGAATCAAGTCTGGCAGCGGTCCGACGACTGCTCTCGACGGCAATCGAGGAGGCCTTGCAGGACGACGACCTCCGGGAGCGGTTGGAATTCGCCGGAATCCTCGGACGAGGAGCAATCGAAAAAACACGAGAGAATTGAGCGGGTAGAACAATCCTTTTGACTCTCAATAGCGAAGCCAGGGTACATGGCACTCAGCGACGACATCCGGGACGCACTATCGGAGGTCTACGATCCGGAGATCCCGGTAAATATCGTCGACCTCGGCCTGGTCTACTCGATCGAGGTCGATGAAGAGACCGGTTCGGCGCACATCGATATGACCTTGACGAGTATGGGGTGTCCGATCGCGGATAGTATCAAACGAAACGTCACCGTGGCCGCCGAGGCCGTTGAAGGCGTCTCTGACGTCGACGTCGAACTGGTCTGGGAGCCACCCTGGTCCCCGGAGAACGCGACCGAGTCCGGGAAGGCAAAACTCGAATCGATGGGGATCCGAGTGCCGAATTACGATGACGACGGGGAGGAGGCTGCCGGCCCAGAGACACCGTTCTGAGTGCAGCACACCGCTTGGCTGAAAGTTTGAGTATCGTGGCGTTTTCGACGATTAGTCGTGACAGTCGCCATTACAGTCGTCGTGGCCGTGCCCGTGGCCCTCTCCCTCGTGATGGGCATGTCCGTGGTCATGCTCATCGTCTTCATGGCCGTGTCCGTGCCCACCATCTCCATGGTCGTGATCATGCCCACCGTCGTGTCCATGTCCATGATCGTGGCCATGGACGTCGGCCGGATCAACTTCGGTCAACGCGTCTTCGCGCCACTGGTCAAGTGCATCCGCCACGCTTCCCTCGGCTCCCCGATACACGGTGATACCCGCTTTCTGCAATCGGGAGACTGCGCCGCGCCCGATGTCACCAGCGATGACGACGTCAGCATCCGCCTCGGTGATAGTAACTGGTGGTGGACTCGCGTTCCGGCCGCGTCCCCCGGTGTGCTCAAGGAAATCGGTTTCGTCCGTGTCCGTATCGTACAGGGTGAAACCGTCGGTTCGACCGAAGTGCGATGAAACCGAGGCCGCTTTTGTCCCTTCGGCCGACGTGGGAAGTGCAACAAGCATCCGCTGACACTACGGTGGGGGCTGTTGTCAACGTTTCCTCATCGATATGCCACCTGTAATCATTATGGGGTCGTTTCAGTCGAACCAAGGACTCCTATATCGTCGTGTTGTAGGTTCGGTCAATGGCCGTGGGAGTGCTCGTCTGTGGTGGCGGATCGACCCGGTTTGGGACCGAGGACAAGGTCTGTGCGGAACTGGCCGGCCGGCCACTGGTTCGACACGTCGCTGACCGGATCACCCCTGTCATCGACGAACTCGTCGTCAACTGTCGAGACTCGCAAGTCGAGTGTTTGACCGAAACCCTGTCCGACTATCCCCTCCCGGTGACGTTCGCCTGTGACGAGCGTGAGGATGCCGGGCCGCTGCAGGGCATCGAACGCGGACTCAGTGCTGCCGATACAGAACTGGCGGTCGTCTTGGCCTGTGATATGCCGTTTGTTGATCCTGCGTTCATCCAGACCCTTTTCGACCAGGTTCAGGACCATCAGGTGGCTATTCCCCGCCACGGTGAGGGGAACTGGTATCAGCCACTTCAAGCGGTCTATCGGGTCGATCCGATGCTGACGGCAATCAACGATGCACTGGAGGCCGGTGCAGAACGCCCGATCAAACCGGCTCTTGCTCTCGATTCGGTAACTCTCGAGGGCGAGGACCTGTGGGCGAACGCAGACGAACACACCTTCTTCAACGTGAATACCCAAGCCGATCTCGAAACTGCCGAAGCGATACTCGGAAACGAGCAGGGCTAACCACAGTATTTTGGGAACCGAACCGGACACTGTTATGAGTAGTCTCGAGTTAAAGTAGCCAGTCTTATGACTGAGTACAATCTACGTAATTGTTGAATGAGGGATTACGGAGGCGAATCGGATTTACGGGGTGAAATCCGGTGAGGCCGCGCGAACAACCGCCACACGAGGGGGAGCGAATGTTGCGGGTCGTCATTCGCCTCGAACCTGAGGGAAACTGTCCGATGCTCCAGTTCGACGTTCAGCCCGAACAAATCGAGGCGCAATTGGCCGGCGATACGTGTCTCTGCAAAGCCATTGTCAACCGAAGCGAAACCGTCATCGAGCACACCCAACAAACTCTCGAAGACGACTGTGCCTGTACCGTTTTCCACGAACATGCCTGTATCGCGGATATTACGAGCGTCGACGAACACGGTATCACGATCACGACCCATGTCCCCGACCGGTCCGTCGTGGAGGAAATTGTTGACGATCTGCGAGAAGTCGGTAATACAATCGAGCTAATGGAAATCACGTCCAACAATGACGGCGAAATGACAGACCGGGTCGAACGAGTCGACCTGTCGGATCTCACGGAAAAACAGCGGTCAGCCGTTAAATTGGCGATCGAGGAGGGATACTACAAACGGCCCCGAGAGACCACCCTTGAGGTGATGGCCGCCCACCTTGACATTTCCCAACAGGCACTCTCACAGCGTCTTGGGGTTGTCGAGGAGAAACTCATCGGGCAACTGTTTCAGTGTCCGTAAACTACTCTAACCGACTTCGGTCACCTGTACCGAGTTCTATTGTTAATGGTGGGGCTTTGATGTGGACTCCCGGCACTCAGCTATCAACCGGCTGCTAGCCGTCGCCGTTCAGCGTCCCACCACTTCTACGAACGTCTCCTGGCGCGTCTAGGCTTCCCGATATGGGCGAAGAACGTAGTCTGTGCTGTCGCTTCCGCAGAGACCGAAGCCAGATGTTTTTCGCGCTGTAATACTTCGCGTTGACTTTGTAGCCCCATTTCAGGCATTTGAACTGCTCACCATCACGGTACGTCGGACCTCCATTTTTCAGATTGCTGTTAATTGGTACCTATACGCTAGGGAGTTGAACTGGTATTGTGGTGTTGTCAGTAGTGTCGACCTCCTCTCGGGCATACTCACTTGCGGTTCCGACTACGCGTCGAAATCCCTGCACTTCTTGCGGTTGGAGGCTCCGCCTTGGGACTACTGAAGTGATTTTCTGCGGCGTGGGAACTGCGATATCCATGTCCGGCTAGTGCATGTGGTATGGGGCATGTTCATTTGTACCATGTGTGTTATTTCCCTTCATTCTTATAAAAAGCCCTTGTCGGTGAAAGAGCAGCCCTCAGGCATCCGTGAGTTGTAACTAAGAATGGAGATAGGTGACCGGCTAAATGAATGAAAACGACGACGCGGGCGGTCGTAGGCACCCGCTTTCAGGGGATGAGCTGGGGACCCGAGATAACCAACCGAAACAGTTCGACGAGGAACTTGGGCGAGAAATGGCGCGTGATGCCCAACGAGTTTCGGATGGTGAGCTTTCCGAATCCGAGTTTCACGAAAAGTATCACGAAGCAGTCGTCGAGGAGTTCGGACGTGACGATCGACCGATCGAATCAGGAGGCAACTCATAAATGTCAAAATCAGAACAAGATGACGGTGGCGTTCGTCGACGGACGCTACTGAAAGCCGGCGGTGTCGCAGCGGCAGCGGGATTGACGGGTGTCGGCGTGTCCGGAATTAGTGGCGAAGCAGAGGCCCAGGAGGACAACGGTGACGGCCGGGAGGTCGTTCACGGGAACTGTTGGATCTGCCGGGAAACGTGTGGACAGGAAATAACGATCGAGGACGGCAAGGCCATCGACCTGACGGGCGTCGACGGCCATCCGAAGGCCAGTATCGGGGAGGGGACGGAAGGGACCCTCTGCTCGAAGGGGATGGCCCAGCTGAACAAGACGTACAACCCGAACCGGATCCGGCGACCCCACATCAAAAAGGACGGCGAGTTGACCGCCGTCGACTGGGACGAGGCGTTCGAATACACGTCCAATCGCCTCGAGGAATTTGCCGAGGAACACGGGCCCGAAAAACTCCTCCGGTACAAGGGGTACCCGCTCGGCAAACATAGCTGGGAGGCAGAATTCATCCACAATCTCTTCGGCTCTGCTATCTCGGCTGGTCGAAAAACGACCTGTCACGGCCCCTTCTCGACGTCCTGGGAGTGGATGGCCGGATATGGCCGCGAGTGGCCCGACTGGCAAAACTCCGAGTACATCATCGCCTGGGGCCGCAACGTTATGGAGTGTTTCCGCGGTCAGGCCGAGCCGAAAGGGGTTCTCAAGGCCAAGGAGGAAAACGACGCGACGCTGGTCTGTATCGATCCTCGCTACACGAAGACCGCCGAAGTCGCCGACAAGTGGATTCCGATCGAGCCACGCACGGACGGCGCGCTCGCGTTGGCGATGGCCAACGTCATCATCGAAGAGAACCTCTACGACAGGGACTTCGTCTCTGAGTGGACTCACGGCTTCAAGGAGTACAAGGAGGCCGTCGCCGACAAAACGCCGGAGTGGGCGGCCGAAATCACGGACGTCGACGCCGACGTCATCCGGGAAATCGCGCTCGGGTTCGCCAAAGCGGCCCCGAGTTCAGTCGTGTTCCCGTGGACCGGACTGGCCTACCAGGCAAACGGCTTCAAGAACTGCCAGAACCTTCACGCGCTCAACGGGCTCGTGGGGAGCGTCGACACCAAAGGTGGAACCCGGCAGTGGCGGAAACCCTTCAGCTTGGACCATCCACGGGCGAAAGCGGACGCCGAGTTGCCCTCGAACCATTCGGACGCGTCGACACCGGACTACGACGATTATCCCTTCCAGCAACACGGGATTCGGGATCTCACTCACAATATGGTCCCGAAAGCCACCGAACGTGGGGACATTCAGGGCGTGATGATGAACTGGTCCCAGCCCCCGAAAAGCGGGAACACCCGCAAATGGTGGGAAGCCATGGAAGAGATGGATCTGGTCATCACCGTTGATGCCTTCTGGACCGGGGTTAGCAAGCGAGCCGACGTCGTGTTCCCCGGTGCCTCTCAGCTAGAACAGACGTTCTTCAAAAAGGGCGGTGACAGTGCGTATAGCACGAGTGGCTGGGTGACAGGATCGAAACCAGCGATCGAACCGCTCGGTGATTGCAAACGGGACTATCAGCTCTACAAGGAACTCTCCCAAGCGATGGGTTGGGGCGAGTACTTCCCATGGGAAGATGCCCAAGAGTACTTCGACAGCAAACTCGACGGCATCGGCCTGTCCTTCGACGAACTGGACGAGAAGAGCTACGAAGTCATTGACGGGCTCCCTTACCGGCAGTACGAGGACGGCGGCTTCAAAACCGTCAACGGGCTGTTCAACTTCGACCTCGACGTCAAAGACAAGTACAAGTCGCTGGCCGATGACCTCGGCATCAGTACGGCCCCCTCGTGGGTTCCGCCTGATGACGAGCACTTCGGTGAAACGACAAACGACGAGTATCCCCTCCTGTTCACCGATACGATGGTCGAGCAGTTCTCCCGGGGGCACTGTCAGGCACTCTCCCAGTCCCTCGAGGCCTACGCGGAACGGTTTGGCCACGAGGACGAGGACTACCGGGGGAACTACCTCCACATCAACCCGAGGGACGCCGAAGAGCACGGCATCGAGGACGGAGACTGGGTGGCAGTCAAGTCCGCCGATGACGAAATCGAACTCATGGCGAATGTCTGGGAGGGTGTTCGGCCCGGCTGGGTCTGTACGGAGAACGGCTTCGGCGAGGGCTCCTCCCACCCGGACGACTCGGGAGGTCATAGTATGAAATTCAACAAGGAATGGCACATGGAGCCGACGACCGGCATGACCGCGAGGAACCATCCTGTTGATGTCGAGCGCCTCGGAGGTGAGCCCCAATGACTGAGCAGTGGGGATTCTACTTCGACGCCGAGAAGTGTATCGGCTGTCACGCCTGCACGGTCGCGTGCCGGGTCAGAAACAACGTCGACGCGGACGGGGCGAAGTGGCGGCGGATCGTCCACGCCGAGAACGGAACCTTCCCGGACTACGAGATGGCTTCCGTCTCGATCTCCTGCATGCACTGTGAGGACCCGCCCTGTCAGACTGTCTGTCCGACTGGCGCGATCGAGAAGCGCGACGAGGACGGGATCGTCACCGTCAATCAGGACAAGTGTATCGGCTGTCACTACTGTGCCTGGGCCTGTCCATACGGCGCGCCGAAGTTCGACGGGGACAACAAGATGCAGAAGTGTCACCTCTGTCTCGGCGAAGGTGGCGGCGACGGGCACGGCAAGCCGGCGAAGGCAAAGGAGGAAAACGGCGGCACGAAGCCCTCCTGTGTCGACAACTGTGTCGGCGAGGCACTCAAGGCTGGTCCGATGGAGGAGTTGACCGCGGAAGTGACCGATGGCTCGGTGGACAATGGCCAGGGTAACGTTATCTTCGGCGGCTCAGGAGTCGACATCCAATTCGAAACGGAATCGGACTGAGTAGATCTCCATGGCAGAAACAACAGAGAAAACCAACCCGGCGCTGCTGGGTGAAGGATATCGGGCCGCGATCTCGATGATCGTCGCCCTCGTCGTGACCTTCGCCGTCTTTATCGGCGTGACCGGATGGCATCCGGTGGTCACGGCCTGGATTCCGACCGCGGTCGGGCTTGTCGGGCTCGAAGTCGGCTATACGACGTACAACGAGCTGTGGCTCTGGGTCCGACTCCTCCTCGGGGCCTACATCACAGCTGTGTTGCTGATTGTCTCACTCCAGCTGATTGGCACCTGGCGCCGCCTCATCGCCGACGCGGGAGGTGAATCGTAATGTCGACGCTAACCAGTGAAAGTACGATTCAGCGGTTTAACGCTTCCCAGGTGTACGTGCACGGGTTGCTGGCCGCATCCATTCTGCTGCTCTGGGTGACCGGCCTCCCGATCACGTTCCACGAATCGTTCAATTGGCTCATCGGACTGGTGGGCTATGGAAACATCGTCCTCCTCCACGTGGCCTCTGGCGTCGTTCTCATCCTGACGGGGCTCTTCTACGGCGTGTACGGATTCCTCGGCTGGGTCCAAGGGCAAAACAGTCTCAAGAACGTGCTCCCCGGACCGAGTGATATCACTGAAGCGATCGAGCATCTCAAATATCTCGCCGGTCGACGCGGTCAGCCCGCGTCCGGGAAGTATACCTTCCTGCAGAAGGCGGAAATCTGGATCATCATCTTCGAAACGACCGTCATGATCCTGACCGGTGTCGTGCTGTACGCGGGGACGCTCGGCAATGCCTCCCCAGCTCCAGCGTTCCTGATCACCCGAGACATCCACGCCATCGTCGCGGTGACGATGCTCGTGGGGGTGACCTTCCACCTGTTCATGACCCACGCGAAGGAGTGGCCGTTGGACAGGTCGATGTTCACGGGGAAGGTCACGCTCGGCCAGGCTTCCGAGGAGTGGAAAGGGTGGGTCGAGACGTCGGTCGGCTACGTTGATGTCGCCTTTGAAGATGAAGGCCATAGCACGGCACTTACCTTCCCCC
>JAGXLJ010000034.1 GCA_018334775.1 Halodesulfurarchaeum sp. | reverse complement strand
GGGGACGAGTGCCGATCATACTGACGAGGTGGAGGCCAACCGAGTTGCCGACATTGTGGCTTCGTATCTGGACGCTGGAGCGAACGCCGCTGACCTTGGGGTGATCGCCCCGTTCAGGGCACAGGTCTCGACCATCGAACCGTTGGTCCCGGAGGGTGTCACCGTCGACACCGTCGATCGGTTTCAGGGCTCGAGTACAGAGATTCTACTCGTTTCATTTGTCGCTTCGGGGAGTTTGGATGGGCCCCTGTTCGAGGACGAACGTCGGATGAACGTCGCGCTCACGCGAGCGAAGAAGGCACTCGTGCTGATTGGAGACCCTGTTGCGCTGAAGAGCCGAGACCGCTATGCACGAATGCTCGAATGGGCTCGCGGTCCCTGATCACACGCGACGGAACCAGCCGAAAATGGGAAGCCACAAGGAGGGCCATCGGAATGGCGATCCAGACCGACCGGCGAGAAGGTTGTACTGACTGAATTTCCGGAATCGGGCCCTCATCCAGTCGGGCTCAGTTTGTTCCCAGCCGGACTTGACGGCTGGACCCAGTCAACGAGTACCGCAGCTACCAGCCCGACAGCGATCGAAATCCCAAGGGAGACTGTGATACCACTGTTCCAGAGGAGGAGGAGCACAGCCAGGGATAGCAGAAACCCGAGGCTGAATCCGGCGACGATTCTGGCGATCCACTTTTTGTTCGAAGCCTCCTCAGACAGCCCGACTGCAACGCCGCCCCCAGCCACGGCAGCAGCCAGTAAGCCAACTGAAATCCCGATGAACACCGAAAACTCGACCCACTGCTCGAAGATGGCCGTCACCGCGCCACCGACCAGGAGGAACGTTGTGAGCCCGACGCTTAATGTGAGAAGCAGCGATTTTCCGTTCATTGTGGCCCTCCTCACTCCGCTGGGGTGGCTTCACTGCGCTGTTCTTCAACCGTTGTCGTGGCAATCGGTCCAATGTTCTTGCCGCTTTCACCTGGACCCCGGAACCGCCGCCAGCCGAAGAGTCCAGCCAGGAGTGTCGATACGAACACGCCCACCCCAACGAGTGTTCGAAGAGGTAGGATCCGCGCCGTTTTCGAACCTGCTTCGAAGGTGGCAGAGTCGAACGTCACAGCCTTGGAGTCCCTGGTCGCCGCTATCTCGCTGTGTGTGCCAGATTCCAACGTTTCTGGGCCAATCTGGGCGCCTTCAAAGTGCGGTTCGAAACGGGTTATTTTTGAAATCATACGGTCTATACGTCGTCAGTATTTATCGGGTGGCGTATGCTTCTCGCCGTCTGAGAATGGGAGCCGCGGACCGGGCTGGTAGTGGGACAAACTTTGATTGTCATTTGCTGTTTATTGAGGGCTTCCACCGAGGTAATGATCTTTCTGCGATTCCACGGTTCTGTGAAATTTGACGCCCCCTACTCGTCGGGTTACGTCGCTTCACCAGGGGCCGATGTGAGCTACTCTCAGTCGCTTTCGATGGCTTCCGTGACCCGCTCGTGAAACGCACGGAGCGCGGCGTCTTCATCTTCGGCGAGCACCACGTCACTGGTTGAAAGGGTGGCCAGCCCAAAGGAGAGCGGACTCGGTGAGGAGCGGGTCTGTGATTCGATCTCGATCGCCCCGTCCTGGATCTCGCCGAGTATCCGTCGAATACCGGCCAGGTCGAGTTTGTCCTCGATGATCTCGCGGTGGGTCTCCTCGAGAACGGCAAAGTCCGCCAGGTCCTCCGCAAAGCCGAGCAACATCTCAGCGGACACCTGCTGGCGGCTGGCCGATTTCTCGTGGCCTTTGTACCGTTTGAGAATCATCAACGATCGGGTCGCATTGATGCGGAAGTAGCGTTCTCGAAGGTCCGTCCCGTCGAGACTCGCTTTGAGGAGGTCACGAGCGTCTTCGGGGGCGGTGGACTCCAGCAATCCGGCCACGTCCACCTTTCGGTTCAATGGCATCGAGAGGGTGAATCCGGTGTCATCGACCGCGATAGTGACGTTCGCCGTGGCTTCGGCGGCCACCTGGTGTGCAAGTATCCGGGACAGCCCGTCATTGAACCGACGGCCGTAGGGGGATCTGACGTAGTACCGTCGTCGGTAGTCCTCGCGATTCGTGACGTGTTCGACAACGAGCCGATCGGGTGTGCTGATGCTTTCCGGGCCAGCATACGCGATTTGCTGGTCGATCATCCTGGAGAGGGCTCGGACGCTGTTCTCGTCGATCGGTGCATCTCGCAGACGTGACCTGAGTTGGGCCCGTCCCGTCTGGTAGGTTTCGATGAGGTCCTCCTGGAAGTGGGCGATCTCGACGCCGAGGTCGAATGACCGGGGTAATCGTTCGGAGTACCAGGAGGGGACGGTTGCCCGGGCGCTCGTGCGATCGACATAGACCTTCGAGCCCCGACGGTAGCTGTATTCGTATTTCTGGCCCCCGAGAACGAACACGTCTCCCGGGTCGAGGGTATCGAGATAGTCCTCGTCCAGGTCGCCGACCCACTGGTCCTCCCCCCGGACGAACACGTCACAGGAAAAGGAATCCGGAATCGTCCCGATGTTCGTCATGTAGATCATTCGGGCGAGGCGACCCCGTTTTCCAATGAGGGTCTGTCCGATCGAAAACTCGGGGTAGTGGTGCTCGCCGTCTGGGGGGTCATTTTCGTCGACCCAGACCTTGGCGTAGACGTTCCGATCCTCCATCCCATCGTAGGCGGCCTGGAGATAGCGGAGTAACTGCTCGAATTCGGAGTCAGTGTACTCTCGATACGGGTAGGCTCGCCGGAGAATCCTTTCGACCTCCTCGAATGGCCGCGGTCCATTGATCGCCATGCCGTAGACCTGCTGGGCCGCCACGTCCTGGGCTCGTTCGGGGATATGAACCCGGTCGACGAAGCCGTCGCGGGCCCGCTCGAGCATGACCGCACATTCGATCAGTTCGTCGAGGGCGAGGGCGAAGACCCGGCCGGTGACGGTTTCACCGAGCTGATGGCCGGCCCGGCCCACTCGCTGAAGCAGCGCCGCGACGGATTTCGGTGACCCGATCTGAACGACCAGGTCGATGTGGGGCATATCGATCCCGAGTTCGAGACTCGTCGAGGTGGTCACCACGTCAACTGTCCCGGCCTTTAGGGCCTGTTCGACGTCGTGGCGACTCTCTTTTGAGAGCGATCCGTGGTGGGCTCCAGACGTGGCTTCGTCGACGTCGCCTCGCTCCCGGAGGGTTTCGAGGACCCGCTCTGCTCCAGAGCGGGTGTTCGTGAAGACGAGGGTGCTGTCGTGTTCGTCGATCAATGCCGCCAGACGGTCATAGAACCGCTCCTGGATCGTCGCTCGGGGCGTTTCGATGAGGTCAGCAGCGGGGGTCACGAGTTCGATGTCGTAGTCCCGCATGAATCGAGTGTCCACGAGTTCTACGTCGCGTGGTGTTCCCTCCTCGAAACCGACCAGAAAGTCACCGATTTCCTCGAGCGGTTCGACCGTGGCCGAACAGCCGATTCGAGTCGGCTCACTATCAGCGAGTGCCTGAAGCCGCTCCAGGCTCACCGCGAGATGCGTGCCCCGCTTGTTGTCCGCGAGGCTGTGAATTTCGTCGACGATGACGTACTCAACTGTTCGGAGCTTTTCCTTGAACTTCGGCGAGTTGAGCAAGATTGCAAGGGTCTCAGGCGTTGTATTGAGGATGTGGGGCGTCTCATCGAGCATTGCCTGTCGGGCGGCCGAATCCGTATCACCATGTCGGATCGCATGCCGAATCTCGGCGAGGTCCTCGCCCCGGTCCGCCAGTCGCTCATAAATTCCGTCCAGGGGTTCGGTCAGATTGCGATGGATGTCGTTTGCGAGGGATTTCAACGGAGAAACGTAGAGACAATAGACCGTGTTTTCCAGTCCCTCGGTTCGCTCCCGAACGAACAGTTCGTTGATGATGGCCGTGAAACTCGCAAGCGTCTTGCCCGACCCGGTGGGGCTCGCGATGAGCGTATGATTTCCCGCTTCGATATGGGGAATCGCCTCCCGCTGTGGCGGGGTGAAATAGCCGCCGTTGTCCGAGACAAAGCCACCGAACTGGTCCCGCCACCAGTCGCGAACGGCCGGTTCGAGCGTTTCGAGAAGCTCTCCGTCGGGGACCGTTTCGGGATCAGGACCCTGCGCGGGCGTCTCCGGACCCATTCAGCCGCGGGTATGAGTTCCGGGGGGTTGTAGCTGTTGGCCGAGACGGGCAGAGGCCCGGGAAGATTTCACAACCGAACTCGGCGAACGGTCATATTCGAGCATCCGATCCGGGACGTGTAACGGGCCATTCATCGATCAGCAAAACGGTTTTCTCCGAGCCCTCACGAGACCCGTTATGGAACTGACCTTTCTCGGAACGGGATCGGCGATGCCGACAGCCAAGCGCGTTCAGTCAGGCCTTCTCCTGACAGAGGGCGATAGGCGATTGCTCGTCGATGCGGGGAGCGGGACTCTCCATCGGCTTGCAGGCACCGAAACCGGGTACGAGGGGGTGGAGACAGTTCTGTTGACACATCTGCATCTCGATCATGTCGCGGATTTGCTCCCGCTCTATAAGGCTCGATGGCTGGCCGGAGCGGACACCCTCACAGTTGTCGGACCACCGGGAACTGAATCGCTTCTCGACGGGTTGCTTGAGGTTCACGATTACCTGGACGGGCGTCTCTCACTCGCTGTTCGGGAAATCGAAGCCGGGTCGACGGAGGTTGCAGGATTCGACGTCACGGCGATGCCGAACAGACACTCGATGGACGGGTTTGCATACCGGTTTGAGGACCGACTCACCCTGAGCGGCGACACCCAGGAGTTCGCCGGATTGATCGACTTCGCGGCGGTTGGCTCGGTGCTCGTTCACGACTGCTCGTTTCCGGATGGAGTCGACGAGGACGCTCACACCACCCCGACGAAACTCCGTCGGGTGCTCGCTGGTGCACCCATCGATCGGGTGTATCTCACCCATCTCTATCCGCATACAAGGGGCGAACACGAGTCGATGATCGAAATTATCGAAGCCGAGTTCGACGGAGAGGTCCAGATTGCCACCGATGGATTGACCGTCCCCGTCTCACTGATCAATTAATGGGATAGCGAAGGAGGGCCGCGATTCCGCCGAGGTTACGGAGCTGTTGGCCCGGGTCGAACTCGTGTGAGAAGACGGTGATATCGCCGCCCTGGTTTTCGACCTTTTGGATCAACTCGTTCACGTCGACCGCCCAGTCACCCTCGCCGGCTCGTTCCTGCCGAAGCCGTTCGTCCAGGATCAACAATGTATCGACGGCCCCGTACTCGGTGGCTTCTGCAACGGCGTCGATTCCATATGCAGCCGCCCCATTTTCGGCGATTCGCTCGGTCAACTCATCGATGGCTGCGGACTCCTCCGCGATTCGAGTTTCACGTCGGACGTCTGCAACTGCGCCGCGTTTGAGGACCTCGTGGACCCCTCGCCCACCGACTGCACTTGTGTCGACGACGGTGACACTCTGCGTGACGGTGGAGTTGGATTCGATATGTTCGAGAGCGTCCTGTTTCGTAAAGCCCGGGCCAGCGAGGATGACGGCATCTGCGTCGAGATGCCCGAGCGCCGAGGCGAGTTCCTCGAAGAGTTCCTCGCGACCGCCCGTGAATTCGCCTTTGCCGGTCGTGTTCGTGAGCGAGACGTATTCGTCGACGCCGTACTGGGCGACCGTGTGAACGTGGGCTTCGCCCTCAGCCACGGTTGCGATCGCAACAGTCGGCTGATCGGTCTCCGCTTCAGCTTCCTCGATGCGGTCCCGCTGGTCGGGCTTCCAGTGTTTTTCGATATCGATAGTGTCGTGTTCCTCGACGTTGAGGGTGTGATGGAGACCGAGTTGGTCCTCGCGTGAGCAATCCTTGATGATGCCACCGACCCGGAGTCGATTCGAAAACTTGTGAAAGTCGACGTCATCCACCTGCAGGGTGACGTGCATATGTTCGCGCTCCCCACCGGTGTCACGCATGTTGTCCTCCTTGCGCTGAATGCGCCTGTGGGTATCGCCGGCAACGAGATCTCCGGGCTCGATGACGTAGGTGAGATGCCAGAGATCGTCCAGACTCTCGGGAACGAGGCTGACCGCCTCGCGACCGCCCTCCCGTTGGGACCACTCCCGAACGTGCATTAGTGGCCTTTTGCCGCGTTCGCCTAAGTGGATTCCCTTTCCTACTCCTCTCTCATCCGACTGGTCCCCGGCGGCATGAACTTTTGAATTTCGTCGGGGCTGGCCACTTTGCGGACGAGTGTGGTGTCAGCAAAGCGTTCCCGGAACTCCCGGTACAGCCGCTTTGCAACGTCGCCCTGGGCATACCGACCTGGTTCGATTCGAATGGCCGTTTCGGCCTGGTTTTCGATCGGCTCGGGTGGCCCACCGACGACCCTCGTTTCCGGTTCGCAGGTGATTCCAACCGCGGCCCCGACGGGTGTGTCATTGAAATAGGTGCGATCCCCGCGTATCGCGAAGCCACCTTTTTCGAGGTATTCGCCACTTTCCGGGGTCTTCGAGACCTGGTCGCCTTCGACCATGTAGACGTCACCGCTGTATCGGCCCTGCTTCCATACCGTCGAGAACGTCACGGCGAATTGTGCGGCCTCTTCGAGACTCTGCTCTGGCACCTCGATGTCTTTGGCCGGCTCGCTCGGTTCGCTCGTTTTGAGGATGGTTGCGGGCCCACCGTGTGCCTGGGTGTGGAAGAACCGATCGGCGTGTTCCATGTACTTGCTGACCAGTTCCTCGTTCTGGTCGGCGTTCCGGCCGCCGAGGACCAGAAACCCGTCGCTCGTTCGGAACCACCGAAACCGATCGTACCACTTTTCGGGCTTTCTGATCGGGACAGAGTCACGGTTGATCCAGTCACGGTCCTCCATTGATTCGGTTTCGGCCTCGGAATCGTCCGCTTTGATGTATTCCTCCCGTCGGTTTTCGAGAGCTTCGAGTTCTTCTCTGGTGTTTTTGATGGCTTCGAGGGCTCCCTCACGCTTGGATTCTATTTCCTTGGCCCCGGTGTACAATCGGTCGGCGTTTTTCTCGACGCCAGAGCGTGGGTCGAGTGAAATCATTCGGTCCGCAATTTCGATTCGGACGCGACCCTCCGCTTCGTTGATGTCCGTGACTGCTTCGGCGGCTTCGATGCCCTTCTCGGCACCGGCTTCGAACCGTTCGTAAATGTCAGTCCAGGAGTGGCCGGCTTCGCGGGCCTCCCTGACGGTCTCGAGGATTTCGTCGACGAGTTCGTAGTTCGCGTACAGCAGTTCGGCCTTTTCTCGTTCGACGTCGGCTTCCTCTTGGAAGCTCTCGATAGCCTGTTCCTGCTGTTCGATGATCCGTTCGCGGCGCTCGATTTCGGCGTCAAAGTCGGGTCCAGCGGACTCACTTCCGGTTTCCGGTTCCGCTTCGGCCTCGGACAGGGAGCGGAAGTACGTGTCGAGGGCGGCGTTGAACGAGTCAAAGGCCTCGCTTTCGAGGTGGCTATGCTCCTCGAGGGGGACCGGGGTCACGTCCACAGGGTCTCCGTCCTCCCGATATAGCCGGGGCTCCGTGTTACCTTCACGGAGTCTATCGAGGAGATCCCGCATCTCTTCGTAGAGCCGGTCGAAATCCTCCGTTTCGGCTTCGGCTATGTCCATCGTTTTCTCGACGCCCGCTCTGGTGCACAGTTCCTCGCCGTAGGTCCCACCGAAGTTCACCTGGGTCGCAAGGGTCCGGACGAGGTCGGTGTCCGAATCGGCCATGGCCGCCCGGAACTGATCCTCACTCATCTCTAGCGGATTGATCCGCGTTTCGGGGAACCCGTATTGGGCCCCTGGAGCCACCGTTCTGGATTGGAGGCGGACAGTCGAGAGCGAATCGACGACGGCCCCGCTCTCGTCGAGGACGGCGAGATTCCCTTCCCCGAAGAGCTCGGCGACGACGGTCGTGTCCTCGTCGCCCCGTCGAAACTCGAATTCGAGGATCCGATCGAACCCATGTTGGGAAACAGCAGCCAGATCCGCACCTGCGATACGGTTGCGCAGCATTTTCGCGAAGTTCGGCGGCCGGTCGGGGGCCGCAGGGACGAACTCCGGTTCCGTGACGTGGACGCGTTTCGTCTCACCGACCTGTACGAGCAACTCGATGCGGCCCCGCTCGTAATCCCGCATTTTGAGTCGGACGAGGCTGTCGTCGTAGAGGTAGGCCTTGTCCACGGTCGCGCCGGTGTAGGCCCCCAGTTCCCCGACCAGGGCGACCAGTCCGACGCTCGTGACTTCCCGCTTCGGGTCCATGGTCATATTCAGTCGGAGCATTGGGTTAGGACCATCGGTCCCAATAGCGTCTCACACACCGGAGGAGGGTTTATACACAATCACCAGGCCAAACCTGTCTATCCCGAATTGGAAAACCCGGCGCGGCTCGCGGGAGTGCGGCCGACCGCGTCGGCGGGGGAGGCCGCCTGCTCGCCCCTCTTGTGATCAGTCCAGAGACGTACTGACGTACGGACCGTCCTGCTCGTACTCCAGTTCCTCCCGGTAGTATTCCCGAGCCCCGATTCCAGCAATGACGACGAGCTTCGAAACGCCTGCCTCGCGAGCCCGCCGCTCGGCTTCCCGAACCAGCCGCTTGCCGTATCCTTTGTGCTGAAACTCCTCGCCGGTCTTACCCAGTCCGACCTCGTTGCCATAGACGTGGAGCTCTCGAATGACAGCCGCATCTTCGAGTTCCGACTCTTTCCC
>JAGXLJ010000033.1 GCA_018334775.1 Halodesulfurarchaeum sp. | reverse complement strand
CGGTGGGGCCAATGCGTTGCAGACCGCCTCCGTCCTCACCGGTGGTCCATTCGCGCTCGTCATCCTGGTTGCCGTCTGGGCAACGATCCGAACCTTCCGCCACGTTAGTCCGCTGTTCCTCACTGATAAGGAAGTGGACAAACGTGCATCACAAATCGATCCGAGCGACGGTATCGCTCCGGACGACGACTAACGACTCCCCTCCTTTCTTCCGTTTTTCCCGCGTAGTGACAACGCTGGAATTGGCTTCCCAACTAGCAATCTCATTGCAGCCCCACAGGATACCATCTCAACGCAAATTATTTCGAGATCCGCCAAATCTCATTTGGAGATGGAGGATGAAACCGCTCCGATCATGCTTGTAATTTACTAAGATGATTCGTTCCGTTTACGGCTACCTGAACCACTGTTCCGACACCAGGCCCTGTCGGCTGCCGTCAACAATTTGAATACCGTGTCCTCCGAAACTGCTCGAGCCGCTGCTGTCGATGCGCGTTGTCTGTTGCAAGCGATTTGTTTTGAATGTCCGATACCACTACGAAACTGGGTCTGGAACTGGCCCTCGAGGTGACGACAAAGGGACCGATATCATCTCGAACAAGCACTCGGAGCCGGCCGGCTGAAGTGATAACGTGTCTTCACCCCTCCCGTCATGGTTTAGCCGATGCAGGACGTATATTCTCATAATGGCACACACATTGAAACGATCGATCCGTGACGTTCGTGACAAATTGCTCACGAACCCGGTCAGTCCACGGGTCGAAACACCGGCGGATATCAATCTCCATTACTGCCGGTACGTCGCCAAAACAGTCGCGGAGGAGGTCAGCGACGATATCGATATCGAGATTCTAGAGGATGGGGGCCGGGGCTACATGCACACGTGGCTTCGATATAACGGCCGACATTACGATGCGGAGTGTATCGAGGGTGTTGAGGAGTATCGGAACCTCCCGTTCTTTCAACGCCATCCGGAGGCCGCAAATCGTGTCGTTCCGGCGAAAGTTGATCCCGCCGGTCTCCGGAATCGGTATCGGGAAACGCTTTACCCGCCGTTTCTCACGTCCGACTCCCGGACGGACAACGGGACCGAGGAGGAACATTCCACCCGGCGCCACACATTGGTCGGCATGTTGATGGGGGGTGTGTTGCTACTCATCGCTTTCGCTGGTGAATGGGCGATCGAGGCCATCGTTTCCCGGGATACGGCGTTCCTGAACGCGACATGCTACACCATCGAATTTTTTGCCGCGCTCGTGATTATCATCTCTCTGGTCGTGTTTTTTGCCCTGTTGCCTACAATACCTGTCAGTATGTATCGATGAGGAACCGTTCCCGATAGTGTTGCAACGGAAAGGGAGGGAGAAATTTCTGCCCTAGTTTGGATCGTCGTGAGTGGGTACAGTTTGAGGACCAATTCGTCTTGTGGCTCAATCATCGATGAGCCGCCCATGGCTCCGTCGGGCTGGCTAACACGAACCTCTGAAAGGATCCAGCTTCCGTCCCTTTGAAATCCCCTCGATTTCTGTGGATCGGTTAGAGCTGTTCACGAATCGACATCGCGACGGCTTGCTGTTCGGGCACACCACGCCACGTTGTTTCGGTTCCGTTCGCGGCTCGAACCACGATGGTGCCAATGCCAAATACATTCCCAATGTAACTCTGTGACACCTCAATGTCAGCAACATTTCCATAATGATCCGCTCGCCTTTCGGGGCGGAACAGACCAACATCCTTAATCATCCGCTTATCAGTCACGATATACCGGGATCGATTTCGACTCGCTGCGACGGTAGCAACGATAATCCCGGCAAATAGCGATCCCCACTGTAACGTTCCGCCCCCACTACCCACACTATACAGCAGAACGACTGCCGCCCCCAGGAAGTGTTTCCACCATATTACCCAACCAGGATGTCGGTTTTGCAAAACCGTTTCTGCTTCGAGCAGATCGATACCGGTGGGCGCTGCGTCGTGTTGAACAACGGCGTTCTGTTCCTGACCCGAGGGCATTTTTCTCCACGACACGAAGGACTCCCTTAAAACCACGGTCCGCAAGCCTCGATCAAGTAACTGCCAATCATCTTCATATCAATACCGGCGCCGTCACAATTGAGGAGTCATACATCGGCGAATTCGATTACGGCCTCTTGGCTCGGTCAGGGAGCCGATGTATCCGCTCCAACTCGGTTCACAGGTCGATAGTTGCGCCAACCCCCACTCGAATATAGTCCTCCCCAAATGCGTCCTTGAGGGCCAACTCGGCCTCCGGAGCGGTGCAATGAGTTGGCGCGATGCGTTCGATCCGGTCCCCTAGCCACCCCACGATGGTGGCAAGTGTCTCGGCGTCGGGGGACCGGAGGTGGGTCCCTCCGATAACGGTATGGACCGGTTCCCCAAGCACCTCCTCTGCATATGTGACCGAGTTCCTGAGACCTGCGTGACCGCACCCGAGCACGAGCCCGAGGCCCATATCCGTTTCAACGGCGAGGGCCTGATCATCCCACACAGGATCTTCGACATGATTTCCTTCCACGAGATGTTCACCGGTTCGATTATCAGGATACTCCCGCGGAATCTCGCCTAACGCGTGGATTCCCTGGGCCACTTTGACCGGGTCGGAGTGAGTTCGAACATTCGCCTGGGCTTCGACCCACGCCCGATCGTAGGGCATCCCAATTGGCTCGCCGTCCAGGTACTTTTCCTCAAACGCGTCGGGGTGGACATAGATCTCTTCGAGCTCATCGAGAAAGGCCGGAAGCCCCTTCGTGTGGTCGTAATGGCCGTGGCTGAGAACGAGTGTTTCAAACGGCCCGGCCCCAAGCAAGCGTGCGTTCGCGGCGGCGACGCCCGTCCCACCCGTATCGAACAACAGGTTTCCCACGGCGACCGAAAAACCCCATTCGGCACGGAGGCCCTTCGGTTCCCAGTCATGCACCCTGTTGTCTGCGAGAATGGTAATTTTTGTCACGACCTTCTGTGCGGTCTACCGGACCATAAGGATGCGTGTCATAAGAGGGAATCCATGCTCTGCACGCCTCTTCTATTAGCAGTTCGGTAGATAGCTGAACCTTTGCAAGATACGATACACGTATCTCACACCGTAGGTGTCCCTCCGAACCACAGAAATGAATTATTAGAACACTTATGTATAGGCGGGGCGTCCATCCCAACGCGAGATTTATCCGCTCTTAGAGAGTATCGACCGTCTCGCCACAGACCGGCAAGTGTGCTTCATGAACGTCCCTCTAGTGCTTGAGGAGGGACGCGATGTTCACGTCGGGCGAACTGGTCGATGTCAAGCAGGGCGAACACGGAGCGAAAGCCGTCCTCGAGAGCGTCCTACATGGAGGCTGCGGTGGGCTCCTTGCTGGCGATTGAAGGCTCCTCGACCGCTTCGACGACCCGATGGCGGATGCGATACCGAAAGTGGTTTAATCAGCAGTTGACAGTCACCGTCGCCACCTCTGGAATGTCCCCCGCGAACTTCTCGAGGAGGTAGCGGCTGGCGCTATTCTTGCCCGTGCCCGGTGCTCGGCTCGCCGTCCAGAATCGGCTCGGGGACCGTCGGCATCGCGTCGAGTTGAGCGTCTTGCGAGTACAAATCCACGGCACTCAGTCGGCGCTGAAGACCTCGCAATCCGTGAAGATGACGCCTCAATTGGACCACCCCACCATGTTCGACTCCGTGATTGGACGCCTAACCCGCCCACCTGCCGTGGTGGAAAAGAAACTACGGGCACCGATACTGATCGTACTCTTACTTGATCAACCCGTCAGTGGAATCCTCGAAAAGGAACCGTGCAATCCAACGATTGAAAAAACGGATGAGTACAGATTATGGGTGACCAAAGTGTTTGGTTCGAGTGCGTCTCACCTCCTTTATCTGCATTAATGGTCCGAAAATTTAAATATCTTTGGTATATATAAACAATTACCAAGGTTTTATCTAACCAGAAACAAGCCGGTCGAATTTTTATAGGTTCGTTTATGCCTCTCCGACGACGTTCCCTCCCACCAGCATCAATGGTATACAGGAGGCCGGTGTCCCAATGAGTCGTTTCGGTCGGCGTTCCCGCTAACCACCAGTGCCATTTCGACGACGAACCGACCTGCAATCGGCTCGGGAGGGGCAAATACTTGCAAATCGGAGGACCGTTTCTCGGATAGATCGAAATGCTTGCGGCAAATTCTTCTTAAAATTTATTACAGTGTATTGTGATAGGTCAAGACGTAGTATGGTACGATATAACAACATTACCGAGCAGACCACTACAAGTGACGAATCGATCCGCATTATAAGGAGTAAAATACCATGAGTGAAGAAGAAGGTGAACGAGTCGGAGAGACGACCGAGGGGCTGCAGGTCGAACTGTTCCATCCGGAAACCGATCGGAGTCCGGGGGACACGAACATTCAGAAGTTCGGGTTCGACGTGCATCCCCAGGTGTTCCCGATATCGGCCGTAGTAATTACGGCCTTCGTCTTGGTTACGATCTTGCTCGGGGACCAGGCATCGGCGGCGTATACCGCCGTCTTCGACTTCGTCAATGCGAACTTCGGCTGGTTCTACATTCTCGTCGTCAACATCTTCATCGTCGCCTTGGTGTATTTCGGTTTGAGCAAATTCGGAAAAATTAGACTCGGCGGCGTCGAAGCCGAGGAGGAGTTCTCGAAACTCTCTTGGATGGCCATGCTGTTCAGTGCCGGGATGGGCATCGGGCTCATGTTCTACAGCGTCGCCGAGCCGATGTGGCACTACGGCGACGGGACGAACATCTTCCCGATGGTCACACCGAACACGGCCGAAGCGGCTTCGGCCGCGACGACCGTGACCTTTTACCACTGGGGACTGCACCCGTGGGCGGTCTACGGAATCGTCGCGCTCGGTCTCGGCTTCTTCTCGTTCAATCGTGGGTTGCCCCTCACCTTCCGTTCAGTGTTCTTCCCGCTTCTGGGTGAACGTATCTACGGCTGGTGGGGCCACGTTATCGACGTCATCACCGTCTTCGCGACGCTGTTCGGCCTTGGCACGTCGTTGGGCCTCGGTGCGTCCCAGATCAATGCCGGACTCAACGTCGTGGCCGGAGTCCCGCAGGGAGTAGCCTCCCAGGTCGGGATAATCGCGGTCATAACCGCTATCGCGACCATATCCGTTGCGATGGGTCTGGATAGAGGGGTGAAACGACTGAGCCAGATCAACGTCTGGTTGATGTTTATCTTCCTGGCGTTCATCCTCGTCGTTGGTCCGACGCTCTATATCCTCAATCACACCGTCGCATCCCTTGGCACCTACTTGATGAACCTGCCGGAGATGGCCTTCTTCACGGGCGCAAACCTCCCCGCCGAACAGGCAGGCGGATACGCTGGCTGGGCCCAGTTGTGGACGGTCTTCTACTGGGGCTGGTGGATCGCGTGGTCGCCCTTTGTGGGGCTTTTCATCGCCCGGATTTCGAAGGGGAAGACGATCCGAGAGGTCGTCGTCGGCGTCCTCATGATTCCGACGGCCTTCTCCTTCCTGTGGCTCGCTGCCTTCGGCGGCGCCGGCATCTTCGCGCAGCGAAACCTTGGAGCGACGATTTACGAGACGATTTACGATCAGGGATACTCTTTCGCGATGTTCGAGATGCTGGAGTCGTTCCCACTCACGACGGTGACCCAATTGCTGGCGGTCCTGCTGGTCACGACGTTCTTCGTGACGTCCTCTGACTCCGGGTCACTGGTTGTCGATCACCTGACCTCAGGTGGGAAACACGACGTCCCGCGCACACAGCGTATCTTCTGGGCAATCACTGAGGGTGTCGTCGCCGCCGTGCTGTTGATCGGTGGTGGCCTGACGGCACTCCAGACCGCGTCGGTGACGACCGGACTTCCCTTCGCGGTGATCCTGCTGGTCATGGTGTATTCGATTTACAAGGGTCTCAGCGAAGAGTATGAGATCCTGCAATCCCAGGAGTTCCAAGAACGGGTTGGCGAAATTGCAGAGGGTGAAAAGGAAGTCGATACGACAGGTGGCGACGTCGTGACCGGCATTCACGACTCCGAATCAGACGACTAATACTTCATTCTTCTTTCGTTTTCGCGGTCCCTGAGAGACGGATCACCGTCCCAGAGCGTGCGTATCAAAGAGCGGCACATAGAGCTGGTCGATCACCTCGATCAGGTCAGACTGTCTCGGTACAACGCGGGTTGTACTATCGCTGGACCCATGACGGATTTTCCCCTCGCGGAGTCTGGGTTCGGAGCATTTGGCCCGATGAACCTTCCTTCGTTGGAGCGACGGCTACAGTGAACCAGTTCAGCGGTTTGGGAAGTGACTACACAGTTGAGCGACCCTCGTGGTTTGCCCATCGCAGACACGTGATGACCGATATCGTACGCATTCGATCAGCGGAAATTGCGTGCTGAGAGAAGCGCAGTGAGACCAGTTATGGATTGACAGCCGAAACCGTCACTGATCAGTGACTGATCGTGAACGACAGGCTGTGCTCGGACGAGGAAAAACTCCGCTGGAAGTGTGGTTCATGCATCCTCAGCTTCGGAGGCATGGACCCACCAGCGAATTCGGCCGCCAGTCGACATCGAAACGAGAAGAACCCAGATCGCCAGGGCGGCGAACGGGTCAATAAACGCCACCACCGCAGCAATTACCGAACCGATGGCCAGGCCGCCCCAGGCATCAGCGCCGAGCAGTGATTCGGAGACGGCAGTCCCGATGACGGTAAATCCCCACGCGCCAAGCAACACGGCAACAGCGATCGCGATAACGATGCCAGACACGGCCCCAGGAACGCTCGGGAGAACGTTTTGCCCGACCTGATCACCCAGATAATAGCCGAAGAATCCCAGCATCGCGTGGGCGCCGAACCCGTAAAAGACCGCGACAGCAGGCCGTTCGATCGTGGCGGTTACGGAATCGGAGATAAGCGTCCGGTTCCGTACCAAAATGAGGGCCCCGATACCGAAAACGAAACCGAAGGCGGCCACGCTTCGAATCCAGGACGGTTGGTCCATAACTTCGAGAAACTGGCCGCTCTGGAGGGGCCGTAGTGCCAACGCCGTTCCGCCGTGAGTCATCAACGTACCCCATATGCCAGCGGCCAGGACCGATGTTCCGGTCATGATACTGGTATGCGAAACGGACCCAAGAAAGTCTGTCGCTTGAGGGACAGCCCACCGACTGAGATTCGCAAATCTTCTCGAACAGTTCCGGGACGAGTCGGTGAAGGGACGAACTGCCACAAAACTTTAACCCTTGGTCCAAAATAACCCGCTACATGCTCGGTCCAATCGACAAACGCACCCTCAAACGAGGTATGCCAGGGCTCATCATCCTGCTTTTCCTCATCGCTGTCTTACTCCTGGTACTCGGAGAAATGTTGGCGGCCGGACTCGTCTTCTTCGTCCTGACTTTCGTCATTTTCTATCGAGAGACGAGACTGTAAACTACTCCACCCTACTCGCTCACTCCGTGAGGCCGGAATCTCCGCCTGGAAAGGGCGAACAGACGATGTGAAAAAACCGCCACTTCCGACCGCCTTGACTTACGGATTCTGGCTAACTACCATCACGGGGAGGTCAGTGACCCGTACGACCTTTTCGGCCGTACTTCCAAGCAAGCCGCCCAAGGATCCGCGGAACGCAGAGCCCATGACGATAGCGTCTATGTCCTCTTCATCAGCGTACTCCATAATTTCTTTGGGAATGTTCGGTCCAATCTCCGTCTCTTGCACGACCTCCACGCCTACTTCCTCCCCCATGTCGGCCACCTCTTGGGTTTGGTTTTTCCCATAGGCCTCAGCGTCATCCATTTGCCCCTCCAGGGATTCACGATTCCAGGGATTGGTGGCCTCTTCGATGACAAAAAGCGTGTGAACCGTTGCATCAAGTTCCGCCGCCAAGTCGACTCCGTGTTCGGCACCGCGCATTGCGCTTGTGCTCCCGTCAGTCGGGATTAGTATGGTATCATACATTACACCTATTCGTTAGGTACGGCCATTCATAAAACTAATTGTAGATGGTACACACCGTTCTACTCCTGTTCTCTCAGGGACTGGCTATCTAAGGTGCCACTAATTGTCGGTACTTTATCCAGCACGACCCGGATGAGAGATTTGTTGCCACCTTCCTCCCGGTACAGCGTTCGGCTCAATCCGACCATCGCCACGACCGTGAGGACTGCAAACGGACCGCCCGTAAAGACCGCAAGCGATTGGAGACTCGATGCGCCACCCACGAGGAGCACCGCGATAGCGACCCCACCCTGGAAAACGCCCCAAAAGCCGATCGCCCACCGAGTCGGCGCGACGCCTGGGCGACTGGCCAAAATCGCGACAATGAGGGTTGACGTGTCCGCCGAGGTCGAGATGAACACGACGATGAGCGCGAGAAAGACGAAGATCATCAGTTGACTGAGCGGGAGCGCCGAAAGAATCGGGAACGCTGCCACAGCTTCCGACCCTCCCCATTCCCCGATAGTGCCGAGGATGTTCGCTTGGCCCAGATGTTGAACGTGCAACGCCGTCCCACCGAACAGCAGGAACCACACGATTGCCGCGGCGGAGGTAGCAACAACGCCCGTAAACACGACCGTCCTGATCCGTCTCCCTTTCGAAAGCGCGGCAAGGAAAAGGCCCGCAAATGGGGCCCAGGAGAACCACCAGACCCAGTTCCAGACGGTCCAGTTCGCGACCCACTCCGGGCCACTGTATA
>JAGXLJ010000032.1 GCA_018334775.1 Halodesulfurarchaeum sp. | reverse complement strand
TGCCGGATGTCGCTGCGAGACCACTTGCCCGTGCCAAAGATGCCATCGCCGCCATCGCCGAAGCCGGGATTGTAAAAGGCGTTCCGCCCAAACCCGAACACCCGGTCGCGATCGCCGTCGCGCCGACTAACGTCGAACTCGCTGCACGAATAATCCTGCTCGCGGCTATTACTGACGCACTTGATGGAATCATCGCGAGACGTACCGGCGGTTCGGAAATCGGACCGCATCTGGATTCGTTGGCTGATGTCGCCTCGTTTGGCGTCGCACCCGCCGCGATGGTCATTGCACTGCTAACCCCGCTAACGTCGCTGAAGGAGTACGGTGCACTCGTCCTCGGGGCCGCATTTGTTTGTGCGGCCGTCCTGCGATTGGCGTTGTACACGACCTACGACACCGAACAACCGTCAACGCACGGAGTCCAGACGACACTCGCCGCGACGATATTGGCCGCGGGACTACTGGCCGGTGTGCCGACCTGGGGTGCCATTGGAGGTCTGGCTGTGTTTGGCATCCTCATGCTTGGCGATCGTGTCTATCCCGATCTCCGGGTTCGTGACGCGCTGATTATGGGCGCTATACAGGCTGCAGCAATCCTCTTTCCGGCGGTGTCCGGATCTGTTTTCCCACGTGTCTTGCTCGCATGGGCCGTGGCTTATCTGGTTCTTGCGCCCCGGTTGTATCCCGGACCGGAAGGGAAACGCTCATAGGAATTCTCCCGGAAGACGGGAATATGAGTGACGGGGACGAAGAGCCAGCGGAGACGGAAGCCGATTCAATCGTTGTGGCGTTCGAAGAACGACTCGAATCGGCATCAACCGCCGTCGAGGAGGCCGACACAGAGGCCGACCTCGATGAGGTCGAAGCGACACTCGAGGAAATCGAAGCGGACCTCGAAGAGACCGAAATCCCGGTTCCGGAACCGGAAGACGAGGACGAGGAACCCGACGATCCGGCGGACGACCTTGAAGATGAACTGTCGGACCTTCAGGACGCCGTCGATGAAAAGCGGGGGCCCTATGGCGAGGACGTCGTCGATGCAATTGACGACGTTCGGAGTACGCTGACCGGCACGCGGTGGGCCGAAGAGGGTGAGAGGGAACTCGTTCCCGGCGTGCAAGACTTCCTGGACGAGGTGGAGTCGATTCTCGATGCGGAGTTTGGGGAAGCGGTCCCGGATCCCGAGGAGTTGTCCGTGACCCTTGAGACGGTCACCGAGAGCGTCGAGGAAGCAGCCCTCGATGCGGACGAAGGTGCAGAGTCGATTGCGGACCTGCTTGAGGCCGCGGGCACACTCGCGGATTCCGTCGACACGTCGACAGCCTGGACGGACCTCAAAGTGCGGGAGCGACTCCATCGCGAAGGCTTCTACGAACCCCTGGAAGGTGCCAAGCACAAGGACTTCCCGCCGGAATGGTCGGCACTCAAAGCCTGGGAGAAGCAGGGAAACGTCGAGATGGTCGTCCTGCTACTGGACCTGATGGGGGATACCGATTTTATCGCTCGACATTGTATCGAGGCATTGGAATACATGGGGGACGAGCAGGGACTCGAACCGCTGACGAACCTCGCCAAACGGCGTGACCTCAATGCCATCGACGCGATCGGCAAGATCGGCGCGGAGGCTGGTGTTGCTGCCGTCGAAAGCCACGCGGAGTCGGGCAGTTCACTGGAGCTTCAGGCGCGCTCGCTGACGGCACTCGGTGCAATCGGTGACGAGTCTGCAACCGAAACGGTGGCAAACCAACTCGTCGCAGATAGTGACCGTGTTACAAACGCAGCCACACGCGCACTCGGTATGATCGGTGATACACGGGCTATCGATCCGCTGGCTGACCTCCTCGCTGATACGTCCGCGGACGCCTCGGTTCGGGCGAGTGCCGCCTGGGCTCTCGGGGAAATCGGAACCGAGTCAGCGCTTGAGGCAGCGGCTGACTTCGAGACGGCGAACTCGTACTTGATCGAGCAAGAGGCTGAAAAAGCCACAAACACGTTGGGAAGTGACGGGGAAAGCACAGAATCCGAGGCAGAAGACGAGGACTCTGAGACCGAGGAGTCAGCGGCGGAAGGCAACGAGGAAACGGCCGAGGAATCAGCAGACGAGGAGTGAGTCAGGTCATTAGAGGAAGGTCCCAGTCAACTGCAGGGCAAAGGCGACCCCAATGAGGACCGCTCCAGTTCGGCCAAAAGCCGTGTACTCCGTCGCATCGTCGGGTGAGATATCGACGCTGTAACTTTCGAAATCCTTGTCAAAGCGGACGTAACTGGGCAATTGGAAGAACTCGACGAAGAGTAACATCGCTCCAAGGACTCCGATTGCTGACCCGGCGAGTGAAAGTTGCGTCGCAATGTCCATATGAGGGCGAGGCTCTCGAATCATAATAAACCCCTCCGAACCTTTTTCCACGAAAGTCGGGCCACCCAACCACGTGTTCGCAGAAATCCTCCTCGTGTTTCTTCTGGCGACGGGGAATGCGCCAGCCATCGATGGGATCTATCCGGATCCCACGACCGTTGATGACCGTGGGGAGTTCGTCATTCTCACGGTTCCCGAAACGGCTTCGACCGGAAACCTGACTCTAACCGATGGAGAGGACACGGTGGATGTCTCGGGTGTGTCCTCGGCAGGCAAAGTCATAATCACTGATGACCCTGGGCCAGCGACAGCGGTGACCGACCACCCCATTCACCGTGTGGATTCGTTCCTTTCGCTGGCCAACGCCGGGGAATGGATCGCCCTCCGCAAGGGGAATCGAACGATCGAAAACGTCTCGTACTCACGGTCGAGTGAGGGTGAACTCTACCGAAACGGCCGGTTTGTGCCACCGGGCCGGAGTGACTTTCCCCCGATGTCGAGTCGGAATGTCACGGTCCGAACCTTCCTGTTGCCCGATCAACCGAAACCCATCACTGAGCTCTTTGACACCAGCCGAAACCGGATCCGTTTGGCCGGGTACACGTTCACCGATCCAGCGGTCACGGACGCGTTAATTCAGGCTCACAGGCGCAATGTTTCGGTCAGTGTGTTGGTTGAGGGGGGGCCGGTCGGTGGAATAACTGAACCACAGGTCGAGCAACTCGACCGACTTCGAGCCGCGGGGATTTCGGTGACTGTCCTGGGCACGGACCGGGCCCGGTACCAATACCAACACGCGAAATACGCGATTGTCGATGACCGGGCGCTCGTCACCTCGGAAAATTGGAAGCCGGGGAGTATCGGTGGCAACGGCTCTCGGGGCTGGGCGGCGGAGATCCACGATCCGGCTGTTGCACAGAACCTGAGTCGGATTTTCGCCGCCGACAGGGGATTCGTGGATACCTCGCCTTGGGTAACAGCCCGGCCCAGTGACCCCGTCTCCGATAAGCCGGACACCGAATCCTATCCCAGCCGGTTTTCGCCGACCACCTCGACGGCCGAGTCTGTGACAGTCTTTGTCGCACCAGATAATGCGGCTGCCGGCGTGACCAGCATGCTCGAGTCCGCAACCGATTCGATTCGGATTCAGCAGGTGTCGATCGACCCCTCGGGCCGTCTCCTGAACGCCACGATTGGGGCCGCTGAGCGGGGCATCGACGTTCGAATCCTTCTCTCCGGTGCCTGGTATGTGGAATCGGAGAACCGGGCCCTGGCGAAAACACTCAGGCGTCGAGCTGACCGTGAGGGACTCCCGATCAAGGTTCGACTTGCAGAACCTCGAAGTCGATATGAACACGTCCATGCGAAAGGACTCATCGTTGATGGAGAATCAACGCTTGTCGGGAGTCTCAACTGGAATGCACATGCGCTCAACGAGAACCGGGAAGTCGCCGTTCAAATCGACGACCCGGAGACTGCAGCCGCCTTCGAGCGGGCGTTTATCGCAGATTGGCGCGGTGCAGCCTGGCGAGTTCCGTGGGGCACTATTGTCGGGGCTGCAGTCCTGCTGGTCTTCGGGGTGGGATATGCGAATCGAATGGCGACATTCGAAACGGGCTAGGGCGAGGCGGAGCTACTGAGTTTTTCGTCGAGTTCCGCGTCGGCCATCCGCTCGATGAGCGAAGTGATAACCGGTTCCCGCATCCCTGGCACGAACCGGAGACTTCCGACGACGAGATGCCCGCCGCCCGAAACGCCGGCCCCGGGTAGTTCGGCGTTCAAATCAGTCACCATCTCGGGGATATCAAGTCGCACACCGTCACTGCGGAGCACGGCGAAATCCGGACCGTACCCGACCGTAATGACCGGCTCACCGGTTTCCTCGACTTTGCGGTCGTGGAGTTCGCCTGTCGTCTTCCCGGGTGGCGGGTAGGTGAATCGGTGGGCAAACTCGTCGAGATCGATCCGATAAAGGTGGGCGCCATTGGCCAGGCGCTCGTGTTCGACGTGGTCCATCCCGGATTCGAGTTGATGGTCCATCTCCTCCCGCGCTCGCTTCGCAAGGAGTTCGACCAGGTCGCGATGGCGCCCTGCTTCGTCCTCGATGGCGAGAATATCCGTGACGAAATCACCGCCCGAGTTATAGCGGAGCATATATGCCGCATAATCAAGTGCCGCAACAATGTCATCGAGATATGCTTCATCGAACCCGGCCTCAGCCGCGAGTTCGAGATACTGCTCCATCGCGTCGGCTTTCGATCGATCCGCCAGACCGGCGATAGCCGGGACGTGATCGAGCGTTTCACCAAGCGATGGGTGAATCATCCGAGCCAACTCGACACTCAGCATGCCTGATGTGATCCGATAATCCTCACCGTAGAGATACGGATTGACGTGAGCGTCGACAAACGGCTCGATGGCGTCCGGATCGGGATGGTGATGGTCGATCACGAGGATCGGAATGTCGTATTCGTCGAGAGTCCGATAGGCCGGAGTATCCTCGGCCGTGCTCCCGTTGTCGATCATGAGCAACACGGGGAGCTTCTGACCATGTCGTTCCTGATCACCCAGGGAGTAATTGAGGTCCCTGGTGGCGTCCTCCATCTCGTAATATGGCGCCTTGCTGGGGAGCCGTTTGAGGAGGTGTTGCTGTGCCTCTGGATCTTCGTGTACATCTCCAATGAACCGTTCGAGTGCCATTTGGACAGGGGCGGCCGCGCACATCCCATCACCATCGGCGTGATGGCGAATGCGAATCGGTCGACCTTCGAGGACTGCCGCCCGAAGCTGTCGGGCCAGGTCGGTCAGATCGGACCGCATGTCAAGCAGTGGGTCCCACTCGATCGTGGGATCGACCTCGACTGGATCCGATTGAACAGCGGTCGCCGCTTCCAGTCGTTCGCCCACTCTTTTGCCATCCTCGCCCTCGAGTGCTTCAGCCGTGTCGACTTCGACTTGGACGCCGCCGTTTCTCGTTCCGACTGACCCGGATATATAGACGTGATCGCCTACGTCAATCTCGGGATGGGACCGGACTCCTGCTCCTTCGTAGGACGTACAGGGAACGATCCCGGTTTCGTCTCGAACCTGGAAGACTGTCGGGCCCCGGGTTTGTTTGATCTGGATGACCGAGCCCTCAAGGTGCACATGGTCGCCGTTTGAATCTTCGAGCGTGGTCACCACACTCCGGTCGTAGTCTGGGCGTTGTCCGACGAGTTGATAGTCCGTGAAATCCACCGGCTCGAACGACACGTCACCGCTCTCTTTGATTTCGGCCAGTTCGACGACAACCTCTTCACCCACTTCGTAGTCCGTTTCGAGGCTTGATTCGTGAATCAGCCCGGAAACGGCGGTTGAAATATCGACGAAAACGCCGTAATCGACGACACCATTCACGGTTCCGAGATAATACTCGCCTTCGGTCAGGTCGGTTAGCGAACACTCCGGGTCGAGATTGGACACGACGGGAGTGTCATCCGACTGGGATGACGCGTCACTCATTGCAAAGTGATAGGGTAAGGTGGTGTTTACCGCTTACGACCTGGGCACGGAGAAACCGCCCGTCCTGATCAGCGCAACGAAAGCCTAGCCCTTTCAATCGGCACCGAAGTCTTCGAGACCCGTCTGTCCGTTGCTCCCACCGACCGGGTCGATGATTGCAGGGGAATCGTTGGTCGGATCGTTGACGAGCGTCGAGATTTGGCGCGGCTCAAGGTCAGGATCCGGGTACGGTTGCAGCAGATCAGACGGGTCGAATCCTACATTTCCATCGAGCCACTGTGACTCAGACCCTGGCTCGAGAATGACTGGCATCCGATCGTGGATCGATGCGACGGTGTCGTTCGGTTCAGTCGTGATGATCGTGACAGTCCTCAGCGTTTCTCCGTTGTCCTTCCAGTGACTCCATAATCCAGCCATCGCAAAGGGATCCCCGTCGGTTCGGGCGATTCGGTATGGTTGTTTCCCGCCACGATTTCTGGCCCATTCGTAATATCCATCGGCGATAACGAGCGCGCGGCGGTTCTCGAACGCAGAGCGAAAGAGTTCGTTTTCCGCGACCGTCTCTGCGCGAGCGTTACTCGGTCGGGGTCCATCATCGACTGATTCGGCCCATTCAGGAACGAAGCCCCAGGTGTCAGCTGTGATGGTCTCCGGAGCTTCGTTATGAACGACTGCGAGGGTGTCCCCGGGCGCAATGTTGTACCTTGGTTCGTAGTCGTGATCGAACTCGGCGTTAAAGCGGCGTTCGATGTCGGGTTGGGGCGTGAAGAGGGACGTCCGCCCACACATTACCCGTTCGTTTGCTCCACGGAGTGGTAGTCGTTACGGCTTCACCGGGCCGTGCCGAATATTTTTAGGTACCGCTGTCCCTTATGCGGATATGGTCCCCCAATCAACCTCCTCCAAGTCGGACTCAAATCGGAGTCCCGTACTGAACGCGGTTATCGGCGGCATAGCTGGGGTGGTTTTGTCCTTCGTTCCGTTGTCTCCGCTATTGGGTGGGGGCATCGCTGGATATCTCCAGCATGGGGCCCGTGAAAACGGTCTCAAAGTCGGCGCGTGGGCTGGATTAGTTATGCTCGTGCCTTTCATATTCATTGGCGTTCTCCTCATGATGCTCCTGGGATTGGGTGGAATATCGGCGACTTATGGACTTCACATGGGGTCGACGCCTATTGCATTCGCTTTCCTTGGGTTGTTTCTGATCGGCTTATCGGCCATTTATACTGTCGGTCTGAGTGCACTTGGTGGGTATCTCGGCGTGTTTGTTTGGGAGGAGGTCAACACTGACGGGAGTGGCTAAGGGAGGAGGACCGTTGTGGGGCGGTTTGCCATGATTCCAGTGCCGAAGTCCTTTTAAATACTGAACGTCCATTCACCTGTATGCCAAATTCTGGAATCTCGATCTCTCTCTTTCGCTCCGACGTCTGTTGTCAGTTCCCACGGTTTTGGAGGAACCCCTTTGCTGGGAATTTGTTGCGGGCAACTGAGGGGTTTGTCAGTACGGTTTGGGGACCGCTTCGAGAGATGGCCTATATTGAAGCCCATTCGAAACGGGAGGGGTCCATGTGAGCAGTCGCGACGTCAATGTCATCGACGGGGCGCTGCTGAAGCCGCTGGTGGTCCTTTCGCTCCCGATTGTTCTCTCCCAGATGCTTCAGGTCGGGTACAACCTTGCCGACACGTTCTGGGTTGGACGCGTCGGCCAGGAGGCTGTCTCGGCGCTGTCCTACTCGTGGCCGCTCGTATTCTTGATGATCTCCATTGCAGGTGGCTTCACGGTCGCCGGAACAGTGTTAGTCTCACAGAACAAGGGGGCTGGACGCGACGAACGGGTAAACTTCGCAGCGGGTCAAACCATCGCGTTTGTGGTGGTCGTCGCAGCGTTTTTCTCGGTGATTGGCTATATTCTGACCCCCTGGCTCGTGGGCCTTATTGGAGCCACCCCGGGGTCGCTCGAATTCACTCTCGCGGTCGAATACACCAGGACGATCTTTGTCGGGGTCGTGTTCATGTTCGGGTTTTTCATCTTTCAGGCCCTGCTGCGGGGGTGGGGTGATACTCGAACTCCACTCTATCTGATGGCTTTCGGGGTTGCCTTGAACGTCATACTGGACCCGTTCCTTATCTTGGGCTTTCAGGGGAACGTCCTCCTGACTGCGCTGGGGTTCGAACAACTGGAGGCAACGCTGTTGGCAGTCACCGGTTTCGAAGGATTCGGAGTCCAGGGCGCTGCCATCGCTACCGTCTTCTCGCGAGGGGTCGGGGCCGTTCTGGGGATGTTCTGGCTGTTCTCTGGAAAAGTCGGGATCCACCTTTCGTTATCGGACCTCAAACTGGAGTTGGAGATGGTCCGTCGGATTATCGTGCTCGGCGCTCCCTCAAGCGTCGAACAGTCGACTCGAGCGCTTGGTATCACCGTCTTGACGGCTCTCGTGGCACTGGCGGGTGACGATGCTGTTGCCGCGTTGGGGATCGGCAATCGGCTGAACTCCCTCGTCTTTTTGCCGGCCCTTGGCTTGGCACGGGGGACCGAAACGGTCGTCGGCCAGAATCTGGTCTCGGAGCAAGTTGGCCGGGCGAAGCGAGCGGTCGGCTACAGTAGTGCGATCGTCGCCGGGGTCCTCGCAGTGTTGAGTCTCGTGGCATACCTGTTTGCTGAACCGATAACGGCGGCGTTCATTCCGGGCGAACCGAACGTCATCGCGATCGGAGCGGACTACCTGAAGATCATCGGGCCGACCTTTCTCTTCATCGGGGTCTTTCAAGTCGTCCAGGGCGCGTTTCGGGGCAGCGGTTCAACTCGTTTGGCGATGGTGTTCGCGATCCTCTCCCTGTGGGTGTTCCGTCTGCCACCGGCCTACATCTTGCTGGACTGGTTTGGGATGGGCGAAACTGGCGTCTGGTTCGCCATTGCACTCTCGATTCCC
>JAGXLJ010000031.1 GCA_018334775.1 Halodesulfurarchaeum sp. | reverse complement strand
GAGAGCGCTTCACGTTTATCTCTCAGTTCCTCGGGTTCGACCTGGTCGACCTTGTTCAACACCGTCACGATAGGTGCTTCGTTGCGCTCGTAGAGTGTATCGTGGCTAGTCATCAGTTTCTCACGGATCTCCTCGATAGGCTCACTCACATCAACGATGAGGAGGACCAAATCCGCTCGATACACTGATTCGAGGGTGGATTTGAACGATTCGACGAGCCAGTGGGGAAGGTCGCTGATGAATCCGACCGTGTCTGTGAGCAATGCCTCACGACGGTCGAGATCCAGCCGACGGGTCGTCGTCCCAAGGGTCGTGAACAGTCGATCCTCCCGCTCGGCAGTGGGGTCGAGGTCCGGATGCATCTCGACGTTTTCGCCCACTTCGAGGTCCGCAGCAAGCGCCTGCATCAAGGTCGACTTGCCGGCGTTCGTGTAGCCGGCCAACGCCACCAGGTCAAAACCCGATTCGCGGCGTTGTTGGCGGCGGTCGCGTTCGGTCTCTTCGATCTGTTCCAGTTCGTCCCGAATGTTGCTGATCCGCGCTTTGATGTCATTTTCGCGACTCTCGTCGTATTCGCCCAGGCCCATGAATCCGGGCCGCTCGTCGCGCTTTGCCAGACTGGCTTTGGCTTCGGCTCGTGGGAGTTCGTATCTGAGCTCCGCGAGTTCCACTTGAAGTTGGGCTTTGCGGGTCTGTGCCCGCTGCCCGAAGATGTCGAGGATAAGCCTGAACCGGTCTTTGACCTCAACACCGTCGGGAAGTTCGTTGCCCAGATTATAGACCTGATACGGGCCGAGTCGATTGTCGAAGATCACCGTTTGGGCTCCCGTCTCGATAACCTGGTCCCTGAGTTCCCCGACTTTCCCCGCGCCCATTTGGAGGGCCGCATCCTGTTTGCGTCGCTGGGTACACTCGCCAGCAACCTCGTACCCAGCAGCGGCTGCGAGTTGCCCAATCTCGGTCGTGTCCGCCTCTCCCCGGTCCACCCGCTTTGCGATGATGGCCCGATCGTTCGATCGCGTCACTTGCCCTGACCTACAACACGCTCTCACTTAAGGGCAGGGCGGGCACAAGAGACTTACAAGAGAACAGTCCATCTATTATGCATGGCTTTCGAACTGGACGCGACACAACTCGGTCTCGAGTTTGGGAGTGGGGCCGTCATCGGGGCGATCATCGGCTTTGCCTTCAAAAAGATCGCCAAGGTGATTGCGGTCATCGTCGGGTTGGAACTTGCACTCTTCAAGTTCCTCGAATCGCGGGGCATCCTCGCCGTCGACTGGGACCGTCTGACAGGCGGGGTCCTCGATCTAACCGAAACTGCATCGATGCAGACGCCCCCATCCTGGGTGAACACCATCCTTTCGACCCTTTCTGTGGGTGCCGGATTCACTGGCGGCTTCCTCGTCGGTTTCAAAAAGGGTTAAACGGGATTTGTTACCGGCGAGAAATTTCGTCTTTGTCTCGAACGATCTGCACCTCGGCCTCGCCGCTGGAATGTTCGTTGACCACGTCGTAGAACTCGTTTTGCAGTCCAGCAGGGAAGGTCAAAACACCGATCCAGGAGCCATCAGCTTGCCATTCTTCCCGTTCGAGTTCCCCGAACTGTCTGATCTGGGATTGAGCACTGCCAGCGTAATCGGCTGGGACCTGGACCGCCATCGTCACCTCGTCGAACCGAATCGGAATAATCGGGCGCAGAGCATCAAGTGCATCCTCGACTTGGGCTTCGACCGGTTCCATCGGGTCAACGTCAAAGCCCGCTTCCTCGAGGGCGTTCTCGATTCTGTCCGGCGGATGGGGCGCATCATCCATCTGCGGGTTGACCGCGTTGCGAGCGATGCGGTCAATGAGTTCCCGGCGCTTTCGTTCGAGCATTTCACGGCGCTGTTCGGCCGTGATCTGAATCTCGCCCCGTTTGATGACTTCTGGGATGATTTCGAGTGGTTCTGTCGTTCCAAACACCTCCTCGATGTCCGCCTCAGCAGGACGGTCCCCCCGCGAGGCGTTTTCGAAGACGTCCCGCGCAGCGATGACCTCCTCGAGTTTGCCGTCGAATTCCCCTCGTTTGATCGCAAGGGCGGCGTCCGGGTCGACCAGGACCTCGAATCGTGCGCCGTGGGATTCCAGTCTGGCCGTCACGGCATCGTCAAGTGATATCATGGACAGGCCTACGGCAGGCGGGGTGAAAAATGTAGCACGTCTTCGAAGCGATATCGGTCCGGCTCGGGTGCGGCGGCCTCACTCGGATTCGTCCGGGAGGAGGTCCGCTTCGTCGAGGTAGTCACGGATCTCGTCGTCGGTCAGTTCGAGATACTGCTCGGACTCGGCATCCACGGTCGCAGCCCCCACTCCGTCCGGTGCAATCCCGTCATCGGACACGGAGCCAAGTGCCTCGAGGGCTAAGCCGACTGCATCTGCTAATTCCATCGCTGGATCGTAGTGCTCCTCGAGGAAGGCCTGTATCTCACCCCGATCGGAGCCGATCGCGATCGCTTGCCATTCGTAGGGCGTGCCACTCGGATCGGTTTCGTAGAGACGGGGACTCCCGTTATCCAGACCACCGACCAACAGGGCCACACCGAACGGCCGAGCACCGCCGATTTGGGTGAACTGCTGGATGTGATCCGTGACGTCCTTCGTCAACGTCTCGACTCCGATGGGTTCCTCGTAGCGAAGCCGGTTCACCTGGGCAGTTTGGCGGGCGTAGTCGATGAGTCGCCGAGCGTCCGCGACGTGGCCCGCGCTGGCGATCCCAATGTGATCGTCGGCTTTGTGAAGCTTCTCGACTGAGGCTTGCTCGACCAGCGGTGAGCGTCGGGGTTTATCAACAATCAGCGCGACGCCATCGTCCGCTCTCACACCGATACTTGCGGTGCCGCGTTTGACTGCCTCCCGGGCGTATTCGACCTGATACAGTCGGCCGTCCGGCGAGAAAATGGTGATGCCACGATCGTACGCTTGCTGTTGTTGTCCTTGCATTTACAATTCCCTGGGCGTCGCGCCCACGAACAGCCCGTTCATATCGATGTCAACCCGATCCGTGCGATAAACCGCACGTCCGGTTGCACCCCGAAACGAAACTGACTCCGTACCAGTCGCGTCAGGCGGGCCGTCACAATATTTCGTTTCGGTTGCCTTGACAGTGCCACCGATACCACGGACACCAATCCGAACTGGCTGGCCATCGACCGATGACACACAGGCGATCGCCGCTCGGGCCTGCTCTGTCGCGTCCCGGCGCACCCGAACGAGCGCTGACCCACCGCCAGTCCAGCAGTCGGCCTCGATGACTTGCAGATCGACAGCCGCACTTGACACATCGCCCAGGAACGTTCGTGCTTCCGACCAAATCGCGTCCTGAAGCGCTTGCCGACCGAAATCGGCGTCCGGCCAGGTCTCTATCTCGACAGCGAGATAGCGATAGCGTGGCCGAAGGTGTTTCGGTAGGTGTCGCACAGCACGGTCTTTGACGTGGACGGTTGTAACTCCACGGTTCGTTACTCCGAGTCGGAATCATCAACCAGCCGGACCCCTGGTCTGACACTCGAGGGATCAAGGCGGTCCCGATTCCGCTCGGCGATCGCCTGCCACGCGGACAACCCCGCCTTGATCTGTTCGAGATCGAATCCGATCTCCGTCCCCACTGCAATCAGTTCGCGCGGACCCCGCACTTCCAAATGTGTCCGTGGCGACCCCGAGACCACGAACGGGGCCCCCGCGTCTTCGATCAATTCTCGGAGTTTTCGTAGATCGGCGATCGTTTGAACCCTGTCGCCGCCAGACTGACGCAATACGCCATCGAGGTTGACTTCGAAGGCCACCTCGTTCTCGGCAGCCGCGTTGGCCATCACGTGGTTCACGTCACCATCTCCGCCCATCGGATCGGCGAGGACGTCAACCCGGGGGGATTCGGCGACGAACCGGTTCAGATCGGGATCACGGCCCCGGACGAGCAGAATTTCTGCCTCCGGTCTCCGATTGCCGATGGCGCCGCTCGCGATGGCTTTCTCCCGAGCAGTGATTTCGATGCCTCGCACCACGCCAATCCCGTACTGATTCGCAAGCGATTCTGCGTCGACAGTCACCATATTCGACTGGCGGTTTCTGAGGACCATTCCGTCAAAGCCCGCCCGAGAAACGGTCACCCCGAACCGGCCAGGAGTCGTCGGCCCGTCCGCGTGGACATGGACGGTTTCGTACATCGGTCAGTCGAGTGCCTCCCGTGCGTTTTCAAGAGCGGCCTCCCGTTTGGCTGGATAGGCTTCGACCTTGGCTCTCAGGGTCAGGCCGTCTCCGAAGGCGAGTTCACCGCGCGCGGCGGCTTGCTTGTCCAACCCGATGTATAATGCGTTGTTTTCGTCGAGTCGGTCGTCGAGTTCGGCCCTGATCCGATCGACGTCAATGGCCTGCTCCAGCCGGTCGAAAATCGTCCCGATATCCGCGGCGCGTTCGACCCGCGAGCTGAGAATGACGATCCGATCACCGTGATGGCCCTCCCCGACCGCGGATTCGATTGCGGCCTGCTCAGGGATGACAGTCCGCAATGCGTCACGCACGCGGTCTCCGTCCTCCGTTGCATAGCAAAAGGCTCGGAGATCGACGTAGTGGAAGGGGCGGCCCATCCGAGTTACGCTGCGTTTTCTTCTTCGACCAGTTCGAGGTGCCCCTCCGGGACGCCGGCTTCCTCGCCGTCCTCGAAGGAAATTGTGTAGTTCGCATCCCCGAACATCGTCTCCACGACCTGTGTGACCGTGCCGACTTCGCCGTCGTATTCGCTGTGCTCGTCAGTGAGACGTACGTTGTCGTCTTCCTCGAATGCCATATCACGGGCTATTTCCCCGGCTCATTAAAGTCAACCGGTCTCGAACCCGTGGTTCGGGGAGCTAAATCAGTCGATTCGGTCGATCTTCTCCTCCTCCGTTTCGTCCATGAGGAGTCGCCAGATCAGGGCAATGAGGATCAAGGCCACGCCGACTTTGAGGATTGTACGTCCCATATCTATGAATACACCAGCATCGAATATACACTTTCGGGCGACGCGAATACGGACAGAGACCCACCGGCACCGCGGGGCCTAGTGTGAAAACCTAGGGTTCGATATGATCGGTAATGTCCTCGCGGATAATCGTCTCACAATAGCGACACTGCACTCCGCCATCTGTCACTGTGAAGTAGGTTTCCACCGGCTCGCCTGCATTGGTGATGCAGTTCGTGTTCGGACAGGTCAGGACCCCAACAACCGACTCCGGACGGTCCACTCGTGATTTCTCGATGACCTCGTAGTTTCGAATGATGTTGATCGTGGCGTCCGGGGCCAAAAGCGAGAGAACGTCGACTTCCTCCTGGCTCAGTTCCATGCCCTCGACTTTCACCACGTCCTTGCGGCCGAGTCGGTCGCTCGGGACGTTCATTCCGACGCTCACCGGTTGACCCTCGCTGCCATCGATCCCAAGAATTACGAGCACGCGGAGTGCTTCGCCGGCGGTGACATGGTCGATGACGGTGCCGTTCTCGATCTTGCTGACGCGGAGTTCGGTTTCTTTCTCTGTCATAGGAGCATATCAAGGAGGGCCATTCGGACCGGGACACCGTTGTGTGCCTGTTCGAAGTATTTCGCCCCCGGGAGCGAATCGATTCCCGGAGCAACTTCGTCCACTCGTGGAAGTGGATGAAGCACTGTGAGATCCTCGTTATGTTCGAGAATCATCTCTTTGTCTAACTGGTACTGGCCGGAGACAGCCTTATACTCGTCCTCGTCCGGGAAGCGTTCGCGCTGAATGCGGGTGACATAGAGGACATCAAGTTCGGAAAGAATAGCTTCGAAATCCTCGTGTTCCCGAACCTTTGCGCCCTGTTCGTGGAGGTCATACCGAACGCTGCGGGGGAGTCGCAGACTCTCGGGACTGATGAAGTGTTGGGCCGTATCGAAGTTCGTCAGTGCCTGTGCGAGTGAGTGAACGGTCCGGCCGTATTTGAGATCGCCCATGATCCCAATCGTCAGGTCGTCCAGGCCGACTTCCTCACGAATGGTGAACAGATCAAGGAGCGTCTGCGTGGGATGTTGACCGGCCCCATCTCCGGCGTTCAGAAGGGGCACATCTACGTACTCGGTCGCCATTGTGGCCGACCCTTCCATCGGATGGCGCAGCACGATCGCGTCCGCGTACCCCTCGATGACTCGCAGGGTGTCCGCCAGTGTTTCACCCTTGCTTACACTCGAGAACTCGACGGGCCCCATGTCAATGACGTCTCCGCCGAGCCGTTTGATCGCCGCCTCGAAACTCATCTTTGTCCGCGTACTCGGTTCGAAGAAGGCCGTGGCGAGAAGCGCTCCCTCGTGTGCATCAGCGACATCCTGTTGGTTGGCGGCGAAATCGGCGGCTCGATCCAGCACCGCCTCGATGTCCGCCCTTGTGAACTGTTTGGCGGAGATCACATGCTCGTGGCGCATTATGTGTGTACCCTCGTGGCTGCATATTGAAACCCTCGTTTGTCGGACCGACTGACGGACGAATCTTTTTGAGTGAACAGCAGCCCAACTGGGGCCATGCTCGCAGTGACTGGTGGGAAAGGCGGCACGGGGAAGACGACAACCGCACTCGGACTCGCCGCCGCCCTCTCGAAGCGGCGGCGAAACCCGGTCGTCATCGACGCCGATGTCGACATGCCCAACCTCCACATCCGTGCAGGGGTGGATGACACGGGGCTCGAGGCCCTCGCCACAGGTGGCTCGCTCACTGAGGCCGCGACCGAATCCGTCCAAGTTCCCGGTATCGACATCGTTGGGGCGACACCTGGCACCGATCTGGATGCCGCACTCCGGAATGTCACAACCGATCGGCCCGTCTTGCTCGACGGAGCAGCTGGGGTTTCCGAACGCGCAGTGACCCCCCTGCGTCACGCAGACCAGGTGGTCGTGGTAACCAGAGATACCCCTGCCGCCGTGACAGATACCGTCAAATCGATTCGGATGAGTCGCGCAGTGGACGCCACCATCGCTGGCGTTCTCCTGAGCCGGGCCCAAGACGTTTCCGAGGAGGTCCAAGAAACGCTTGGGACCGGCCCCATATATCCAGTCCCACGGGCTCCGGACCCGGTCACCCACGAGATTGTCCGACCTACGTATGACACTTTCATCGAAAACTGGGCGAACGCTTAATGGGCGGGAGCCCCTCCATAAGTCCAATGGCGACGAAACACTCCACCGGGGTCGAGGTTCTCGACCGCGAACTAGATGGCGGCTTTCCAGCCGGGAGTGTCGTCGCGTTTCAGGCCCCAGCAGCCAGCCAGGGTGAGTTACTGCTCTACGAGTTGACCCGACCGAGATCGACGCTCTATCTGACGAGCGATAGAACCGAGGACGCAGTGGCAGACGCGATCGAGTCGACCACCGCCCCGACTGGGTCACCGGAGATCCAACTTATCTCTGGGGAGGACCCCATCGACACCACCCGTCGGGCCGTCCGGAGAGCCTTCGACGATATGACCGTCATCATCGATCCGGTCGATCCGCTCGAGCGAAACAGTCGGTCCCGATACGAGCAGCTGCTCAACGAGATCCGCAATCATATGCACAACACTGGCGGGATCGCGTTTCTCCACGCCCTCGAGGGGTCGAACACACCGCCGCTCCGGGAGACGACCCAGCATATGGCCGACATTGTTCTCGACCTCGACGTGGAAATCAAGGGGAATGAAGTCGATAGTCGGCTGACTGTGCGCAAGTACCGGGGCGGACAGATCCCTGACGAAACGATAAAACTCGACCTCAGCGAACGGGTCCGGGTCGATACGAGTCGGGATATCGCCTAATCGGTCGCGAAAACGGGACTCGACTTTATTCCTCGTCGAGATCGTCGACGTCGAGTTCCTCCATGATCTCGTCAGCGTCGACATCAGCATCTTCGAGTTGCGCTTCGACGTCGCCGAGGCCGCCGCCCATGCCACCCATACCGGGCATCGCGGGCGTTCCGTCGATGATCTCCTGCACGATGACGCGGTCAATATCGATCTTCTCGATGATGTCACCGAGTATCTGCTGTTTGGACATCATCCACTGCTGGTCGAACTGGAGTTCCGGCGCGCTCTCGATGTAGAGGGTTTCCGTGTCGACTGCCTGAACCTCAGTTTCGGATTCGTCGTCTTCCGTCTCGCCATCGACTTCGACTTCCTCTTCGACCTCGTCGGTCTCGATATGCATGTCGAGATCCACGTCAAAGTAGGTCTCCAGCAAGCCTTTGGCTTTCTCGACGCGGTCGTCAATGGTGTCGAGGATTTCGTATTCGTATTCAACGTCATCGCCAGCAAGTGGATGGTTGAAGTCCACCCGGGCGCGTCCACCAATGATGGTCTCGACGTGACCATGCTGTCCGTCGAGGTCGACATGGGCCCCGGGGTACCGGTCATCTTCGGGGATCTTGTCGGCGCTCACGGTCCGAACTTCCTCTTCGTCGTATTCCCCGAAGGCTTCCCCTGCTGGAATTTCGACGGTTCCCTCAGCACCGACCTCGCTGCCAACGATGTCTGACTCGACACCCGGGAAGAGATGCCCTTCACCCAGAACGATCGTTCGTGGGGCGAACTCCTGCTCATCGGTATCTACACCCTCCTCTTCGGCAACTGATTCGTCAGTCGTGTCGACGAGGTCGCCACTTTCTACCGTGTGTGCAGTGTACGCCACTTTGACGAAATCGCCGTCTTGTAGTCCCGCCGTGTCGGCGTCTTCTGCCGTGTCATCCGCCGAATCGGCCGTCTGTTCGTCACTCATACCCCAAGGGAGTTCCGTTCGACCCTTAAGAATCACGGTCCGCTTGTCACCTCCGCTTCC
>JAGXLJ010000030.1 GCA_018334775.1 Halodesulfurarchaeum sp. | reverse complement strand
CAGGGCGGGAAGATCCAACGGATGGGTGTGGGTACTTAGGCAGGGCTGACACGCCAGGTCGTTGCGCTCGTGTAGGACCACTTTTCGATCTCGAGGTCCGAAGCGCTCTCTTTGAGCTTGACCATGAGTGCGCCGATCTCTTTCGGCGAGAGATCGACATCGTCGGCGATGAACTTGCTCTTGAAGTACATCTCACCGTCCGTTGCCTTCTCCCGCAGATACGAACGCAATCGCGCTTCTTTGGGTTGGGCCGCGGTTGTCGTGGAGGGGCTCATGCAAGCAACTCTATTGTGTCGGGTAACTTATACCGGGGTGACGGTTCGTACAATTTTGGGTCCATTCACGACTGTTTGGAACTTTTTACTTCATTTCATACCTGGTCGAAAAACGCTTAGACATTTTATCAAGCGATTTAATCGGTACTCTGGCCTATCCCCCTCTTTTGTGACAGTATACTTTCACCCACGATATTCCGGCATCACCATCGGTTTTGGCTCCCTGGCGGACGAAGCAAGCAAGCGCGCGGACTGTTCTCGTGGCTCTGCCACGGATTATCCCACTTCTTAGGGCTCTCGTTCGTGTCGCCAGAATTCCGCTTCGACGGTCGTCTCCTTCTTGAAAATCGGGACCGCCTCTTTCAGCCGATTGATTCCCGCTTCGACGGCTTTGAAGGCCTGCCCGCGGTGGCCCGCGAGGACGACGACAAAGACGATGTCGTTTCCGCGTTCTATCCGGCCGACCTTGTGATGCATCGCGACCTCGTGAACACCGTCCCAATCGGTCAACTCTTCTTCGATCTCCCCCATCCGCTCAGCGGCCACCTCGTCGTATTTCTCGAAGGTCAGGGACTCCGTCGGCTCGTCATCAACGGTTTCTTTGGCTCGGACCTGCCCAGTGAACGTTGCGATCGCACCAGACAACTCGGCCCTCGGGGACGCTTTGACCGTCGCGACGAGACTTTCGAGGGTTTCAATCGGCTCGCACCCCTCCATCGCTTCGATCGCTGTCCTTGGCTCGACCGCCCCTGGATCAGAAAACGCGACTGCTGGCTCATCGAGTTCGGTTTCTCCGACGGCCATCTGGGGCACGTCAGCTTGGGGGAACCCCACGATCAAAGCGGCGTCATGCGTTTCGGCGAGGGAAGACAGCGCATCCTCGGCGTCGAGACCGGATCCCCGGGCCGACCAACCCTCATCGCCAATCTCGTAGACGGTTCGGTCCGGGGCCATCTCTCCTTTCCGTACCACGCCGACCCGGCCACGGTCTTCGAGCTGGTCGAGCAGGGGTTCGAGAACGGTGTCGGGCTCGACGGTCGGTCCCGTGACAATTCCCAGCGCGTGCATGTCCCCACGCATGAGCGCCCTCGGTTTGTAGGTGTCGTACGCGGCGGTTTCGGGCCGAACATACCAATCCTTAAGAGCGCTACCGGGTAAACTGGCGGCAATGAGGGTAGTGGTTTCTCTCGGTGGCAGCGTGCTCGCGCCGGACCTCGACGAGGAGTCGATCCGAGCCAACGCCGAGGCCATCGAACAACTGGAGGCGGCCGGGGTTGAACTCGGAATCGTTGTGGGCGGGGGTTCGATTGCCAGAGACTACATCGAGGCCGCTCGTGAACTGGGTGAAAACGAGATCGCCCTCGACGATATTGGCATCTCGGTCACGCGACTTAACGCCAGGCTGCTCATCGCAGCGTTGGACGGTCTGGCCGCGCCGACGCCGGTCGAAAGCTACGAAGCCGGGCTTAAAGCGATGCGGCGCGGGGACATCCCGGTTTTGGGGGGCGTGACACCCGGTCAGACGACGGATGCGGTTTCAGCCGCACTCGCGGAGTATGTGGAGGCCGACCTCCTTGTCTATGCGACGAGCGTCCCGGGCGTGTTCACGGCGGACCCGGACCAAGACGACCAAGCTGAACACATCAGTTCGATGACGCCGGCGGACCTCGTCGACGTTATCGTCGACACGGAATTGATCGCCGGGAGTTCCGCACCGGTTGACCTGCTCGCAGCGAAACTGATAGAACGGTCCGGAATGCGCACGATCGTCCTGGATGGAACGGAGCCCAAACGGGTGGTGGACGCAGTCCTTCGCGGGGCCCACGACGGAACCGACATTACACCCGATGGGAACCGGACGAGTCTGCCCGCCTGGGAGCGTGAGTGACCGTGTCCGGGGACACTACCGAGACGGCGGAGTCGGACGGCGAGAGCCGGCCCGAATTGGACGACCCGTACATTCTGGCTGCGTCCGACGCTCGGCGGGACTTCTGGGCTGACGTGGTCGCCGACCGGATTCTCGACCGGGAACCCGCTGAACCGATCGTCATCAAAGGAGGAATTTCCCCGTCAGGTGTCCCACACTTCGGGAACATGAACGAGATCGTCAGGGGCTACTTCGTCGCGGAAGTGCTCCGCGAGCGTGGATTCGACGTCCGGCAGGTGTTCACGAGTGACGATCGAGACCCTCTCCGGAAACTTCCCCGGAAATTAGCCGCTCTCGACGGCGAAATCGTCGATTTGGGCGACGTCAACGCCGGCGCACTCGGTCGGAATCTCGGGAAACCCTACACTGATATTCCGGATCCGTTCGGGTGCTGCGATTCGTATGGGGCCCACTTCGCCGAACTCGTCGAGCGCTCCGCGACTCTGCTTGACATTCCCGTCGAGATGATCTCGAATACGGCCCGCTACGAGGATGGCTCCTTCGAAGCAGTCACTCGAACCTTTCTCGAGCGAATGGAAACGGCTCGAGAAGTGCTTTCGGCCTATCAGAACAAGGTGGATGAGGATTATGTCCCCTTCAATCCGATCTGCTCGGAATGTGGCAAAGTAACCGAAACGGTGACGGATGTGGATCTCGCGGCCGGGCGAGTCTCTTACCGGTGTACCGACATGGAAGCAGGCGATCGGACGATCGAAGGCTGTGGCCATGAGGGGTCGGTGTCGCTTCGAGAGGGGAAACTGCCATGGCGGTTCGAGTGGCCGGCCCAGTGGCAGCTCTTGGGCGTCGACCACGAGCCGTTCGGAAAGGACCACGCTGAAGGGTCCTGGCCCAGCGGCGTCGATATCGGCCGCACGGTGCTGGATACCGAGCCCCCGATTCCGATGGTCTACGAATGGTTTACGCTCGACGGGGCGCCGTTTTCCTCTTCAGCGGGGAACGTGATCCTCGTCTCCGAGGTTTTGGAGTTCCTCGAAGCCCCGGTTGTCCGGTATTTCTTCAGCAAGAACCCGCGGAAGGCCCGGGATTTCTCGATCGAACACGTTGACCAACTGGTCGCGGAGTTCGACCGATTGGAGGCGACATACTTCGGCGAAAACGAGGTTGACGAGGACGAGCAGGCCAGGGCGGAGCGGGTGTACCCGCTCCTCGTCGAGGAGATTCGTCCGGAACGGGTCCGAATCCCGTTCAGCTTTGCCGCCGTGCTCGGCATGACCGAGGATTCGGCGCTTCGAGAGGAGATAGCCAGGCGTGAAGGTCATATTCCCGATGACGCACCAGAGTGGGCTATTGAAGGGGCATTGGACCGTGTCGAGCGGGCTCGGGAATGGGCCCGACGCACGGATAACGCCTTCAACTACGACCTCAAGCGAGAGTCGATGCCCGAGGTCGAGATCAAGGAGTCGACCGTTGCAGCCCTAGACGCCCTGGCCGAGTTCATCGAGAGCGGTGCGAGCCCCCAAGAGATACAGGGCGAGATCTACGAAACGGCCCGGGAATACGACATCGAGGTGAGTGACTTCTTCGAGACGGGCTATCGCCTGTTCTTCGATCAGCCCGAGGGCCCAAAACTCGGGACCTTCCTCGGCAAACTCGATCAGGAGTTCGTCCTGGCCCGATTGCGGCGCGAACGCTGAGGGTCACAATCCGAACGCCTTTCCTTATCGCGGCCTCGTATCACGATGATGAATGCCTGGTCCTGGATTCTCGGTGGCCTTTTAGCCTATTGGCTGGCCGTCTCCCTGTTGCAGTCCCGCGACTGGTTTCCCGAGTATATTGGGGTGATGGGCCCGATTCTGACGGTCCATACGAAACGCGGCCGGGACATGCTCGATCAACTGGCCAAACCGCGTCGCCTCTGGCGGATCTGGGCGAACATGGGAGTTGGGTTTGCGCTCGTCATCCTTGCCGGGGCGTTTTTGCTATTGCTGGCCAACGCGGTGCAGGTCCTTCGGAGTCCGCCGCAAGTCAGTGCGGTCAATCAACCACAGAACTTCCTCGTCATTCCGGGCGTGAACGACTTCCTCCCGCTGGCGGTGGCCCCCGAAATCATCTTCGGGCTCTTTCTCGGGATGCTGGTCCACGAGGGCGGCCACGGTATCCTTTCTCGAGTCGAGGGTATCGAAGTCGAATCGATGGGGGTCGTCCTCCTTGCCATCCTCCCAATCGGGGCCTTCGTCGAACCCGACGAAGAGAGCGTGCAGTCAGTCGATCGGGGCAGTCGGGCCCGCATGTTTGCGGCCGGCGTGACGAACAATTTTGTCTTGACCGCGATCGCGTTTGCCCTCCTGTTTGGCCCAGTCGTCGGATCAATCGGGGTCGCGCCAGGGGCCGCAATCGGCGGGGTCTTCCCCGGCTCACCGGCTGATCAGGCCGAGATCGATAGCGGCGATCGGATAGTGGCCGTTGGCGACCAGCCGATCGAGACAAACGATGATCTGGGCGACACGCTGTCCGTTGCAGGCGCAGACGCGGTGACGGTGGGGCTTGCTGATGGCAGCGAGACGGAAATCGAGCGCTCCGTGTTGGTAACCGGCGTCGCCGAAGGGTCACCGTTTGACACGTTCGGAACGAACACCACTATCCGGACGGCCAACTCGACGCCGGTGAAAACCGAGGCCGACCTTCGAGGGACACTTCGAAATACGACGGTTGCGACGCTTGGAACCGCTGGTGGCGAGGAAGTCACTGGTCCAATCGGGGCCATGGTCGTGGCGGTCCCGAACGAACCGGCCGCATCGGCCGGCATGCCGACTGAGTCGTCGCTGGTGGTGACACATATCGGCGGCGAACGGGTCACTTCGCAAACGGCCCTGAACGACGTGCTGGATAGGTACGAGCCCGGGGAAGAAGTGTCAGTCCGAGCCGCCAGTGACGGCGCCGCCGAAACGTTTACTGTCACACTGGGGTCCCAGGACGGGTCGAGTTACATAGGCGTGCAGGTGTACCAGGGGATCAGCGGTCTGGTCGTCTCGGACTTCGGAGCGAAACTCTATCCGGCCCAGACGTACCTCCAGATGGCCGGTGGCGACGCGACCGGTTCTGGGATCGTCGGGTTCCTCCGCGGTATTGGCGTGAGCTTGCTGTTACCGCTCGTGGGGAGTGTTGGCTTGAGTGGCCTGGAATACAATTTCGCCGGGTTCGTCGGCTGGAACCTGAGTTTCTTCACGGTCGAGGGGCCACTCGCGCCGCTGGGAAGCAGCGTCTTCCTGTTCGCGAATCTCCTCTTCTGGACGGGGTGGATCAATCTCAACCTCGGCTTTTTCAACTGCATTCCCGCCTTCCCGCTTGACGGTGGGCATCTTCTCCGGATGATGGCCGAAGCGACGGTTTCCAGACTGCCCATTTCGGACCGGCAAACAGCGGCCAAAGCGATCACAACATCGGTCGGGCTGACGATGTTGCTAGCCCTCTTGTTGATGTTGTTCGGGCCACAGTTGCTCGGGCCTTAACCGACCGTAAACTGGACGGCAAACTCGTGGCTTTCGGGACAGGAAAGGGGCCGGGTCTTCGTTCGCTCGGTCGACGCTCTTTCTGCTTCGGTCTGGACCGATTGTATCTCGCTCCCCTGCGGGAGGCCGACGCGAACGTCGGCGTTACAGGTCGGACACTGAACGGTCTCGACGCCCATACTGGTGTGTTTCCTATCCGCGAGGAAAACGGTACCGCCTGGATGTTTATTTTGGCCGGGCTTGTAGGGACGGATGATGCTGACAGGGATTAGCTGCTGGAAGGGGAATCGTCCTGAGCCGGGCCGGGACCCACGGGGTGGTATCGATGGTTGAGCAACCTGCCGAGGCACAGATAGAGCAACTCTCCGTCGAGGAGGAACTCCATCTCAAGGAAGACGCAATGGACGGCGCCCCGGTGGGGATCACGATCTCCGATTCGATGCTCCCGGACAACCCGTTGATCTACGTCAACGAATCGTTCCTCGACATCACCGGCTACGATCGGGACAAGATTCTGGGAACCAATTGTCGGTTCCTTCAGGGCGAGGACACTGACCAGGAGGCGGTCGCGAAGATGGGCCAGGCGGTTTCAGAGGAAGCGGAGACCGCCGTCGAGATCAAAAACTACCGGAAGAACGGCGAACTGTTCTGGAACCGGATCGAGATCGCCCCCATTTGGGACGACTCGGGGTCGGCCCGGTACTTCGTGGGCTACCAGGCGGACGTGACCGACCGAAAGGAGGCCGAACTGGCGCTTGCGGCCGAACGGGAGACCCTCGATCACGTCCTCTCGCGGGTCGCTTCGCTTGTTCCGGCGATCGCCGAAGCGATCATTCACTCGGACTCTCGGGACGCCCTCGAATCGACGATTGCAGAGCGGTTTGCCGACCAGCCTGACATCGAGGCGGCCTGGCTCGGTCAATACAACCCGTCGACGGGGCTGCTTCGACCGGTCGCAGGGACCAACCAGCCTGCAGGGGGAATCTCAGTCCCGGACGGGGAGTCATCGCCGCTTTCCGAGTTGGTCGGGTCAGGGTCGGTGGAGCTCGTTACGGAGTCAGCGGACTATTTCAGCGATCTGGGTGGAGTGGCTGCAACGGCGCTGATCCCGCTCCAGTATCGTGACACGGTGTACGGTGTGCTTGCGGCCGCGACCAGCCAGACGGACCTGTTCGACGAGCGAGAGACCGTCGTAATGCAAGCGGTCGGCCAGGCCACTGGCGCAGCGATAAACGCGCTCGAACGGGTCAGTCTCACCGGCGCACAGACGGTTATCGAAACACGGTTGGAAATCGCCGATCCAACAATGCCGCTGGTCGAACTCGCGGACACGCTTTCAAGTGAGGTGACAGCGGACGGGCAAGTCGCGGTCTCCGATGGCGATCCGACCTTATTGCTGCGGTTGGGCGACGTCCCGGCGGCCGCCGTTGCTGATGCGGTCTCCCGAACCCCCGACATCACGCTGATCGGTGGTTCGGAGGAGACTGTCGTCGAGTGGACTGTTCCGGAGGGGCCGCTGTCCCGTTCGCTCGTGGAGGACGCCGTTCGGCTCGATGGCCTGTCCGCGACCCCGTCAAGTGTCAGACTCCGATTTGGGGCTGCCTCCGAGCACATGGCCAACACGGTCGTCGGTCGGTTCCGTGACGGCTACGACGGGACCGAATTGCTTGCCTTTCGGGAGCGAACGAGTGGCGGGCAGCGCGGACCGGAGTTCCGTGAAGCGGTGACCGAGGAACTCACCGACCGGCAACTCGAGGCACTTCAAAAGGCCCACCTCAGCGGGTTTTTCGAGTGGCCCAGAAGCGTCGAGGGAGAGAGTCTGGCCAGTGCGATGGACATTCACCCGTCGACGTTCCACCAGCATCTCCGGGCGGCCGAACGCAAACTCATTACGGCGTACTTCGACCGCTAACGACGGATGGCTGAGCCCGGTCCCCCTCCCTGGTCGTAGATTGATCAGCACCGTCTGCCGCAATGTAACCGACAAAGTGGAGGATATTGCCCCGCACACGGGAGACGTCGGCCAGCATCAAACAAATTGAGCACGTCGCAGACCAGCGTTAATCCTGATTGGCGACGATATCTCTCGTATCCCGGCACCCCTCATCTAAACACTCATCGATCTTGGCCTTGATTTTTGCCACTATTTCATCACCGTAGCCGATCCAGTAATTCGAGCCGATAAATGTCATCGGGACAGCCTCTTGATCGACCCCAAAACCATCGATAAACTCTTTCATTCGTTGGCGATTGTCCTCGTTATTATACACCTCCAAACCGACGACACCCACATTTTTACGATCTGCTAACCCCTCCATGAATGGCATCATATTTTCACAATGCGGACAGGACGCACCCCAGAACCAATACACGATGACGTCTTCCGTTACTTCTTCATCCCACCCGTAAAACGGTTCTTGAGCCTCTTTGGTCTCGTTCGATGACAAACACCCAGCAACCCCACTGAGAGCCAGTCCCGAACCCGCCGCAAGCAATCCCCTTCGACTTACCCGACGTTCGGCCATCAATCAATAGTAGGCCAGTTATCCCTCAAAAACCCCCGCCAATCTATTCAGACGACCGAATTCTCCCGCACCACCGATTCGGCCCACACAATTAAACCTGAGAAAATCACGGCACCGAGGAACAACATGACTGTTTCCCTAACATTCTCTAGAATTTCAGGGCGAATTACCATCGCGATACCCAACCCCAAGAGAACTACACCAGCAAACAACTTGAGGAATCGTCCATGTATTTCCGAATACGGGACCCGATCCATCGAATACCAAGCCGCTCCAATAATCACGATCTCGACGGCCAGATACAGCAAAATATAGACCAAAACCAACGCACCGAAAATCCCCTTCGAGGGATCGTGTACGGCCACCAAGTTACTCCAAACGACCGGGAAACCAGACGTACATGGAAGCTCAATCAGCGCAACACCGCCAGCCATCACAGCAGTCGCGAAAATCGTGGAGAGTGTGCCGTCCGTTTGAACCGCCTCCCGCAGCCCTCGATAGACGTCTGGTTTCACTCGATCCGGTATGGTAAATGAGACGCCTTCGCCGAAAAAGAAGTAATCCTTGATACTTACGACCGCAAATCCGATCGCGAACACCGCAACGACGTATCGAACAACATCCAAGTGAGCGATGATATCCATTGCAGTGAAAATACCGGCAACGAAAAATCCATAAATCGCCCCTGTGACCGCAAGAAAGGTTCCGCCAACGATCATCCC
>JAGXLJ010000029.1 GCA_018334775.1 Halodesulfurarchaeum sp. | reverse complement strand
TCGGGGATCTTCGGCGGCCGAGACTGGCAGCGCGAACAAACTGGCGACGAGCACGAGAATCAGGAACACGCCAAATGTGCGTCGTCGCCAGGATGGTGAAAAAGGTGAAACGGGACGACTTGACATATATGCACCATCGCGTGGTGTCTCCATAAGTATGGGTGACTGTTTGTTCAGCTCCGTGCTTGCTGGCGTTCGACATCGCTTGCGAGTGAGCGCACCCGGCTCGGACGAAGTCCGGCAAATATTCCGCTCCGGCCTCGGGTCGCCACACTTATACCCCAATCCCGTGCTACGGAGGTGCATGCTGACGGTCACGGCCCCAGCGACGAGTGCGAATCTCGGGAGCGGCTTCGACGTCTTCGGCGTCGCCTTTGACCGCCCCCTCGACGTAGTCCGAGTCGAGCGGGCAGCGGAGACGACGATCGAGGTCAGCGGGGTCGGGAGCCAGTACATTCCGGAGGAGCCGGAACGGAACACCGCCGGTGTCGTCGCAGCTGAACTCGACACACCGGCCCGGATCATCATCGACAAAGGGGTCCGTCCGGCGTCGGGACTTGGTTCGTCTGCGGCCAGCGCTGCTGCTGCGGCAGTGGGGTTGTCCGAACTCTACGAGACCGACCATACCCGCGAGGACCTGGTTCGAATCGCCGCCGAAGGCGAAAAAGCGGTCTCCGGATCGGCCCATGCCGACAACGTTGCCCCGTCGATCCTCGGGGGGTTCACCGTGGTCCGAGAAAACGGCGTCGAATCCGTCGATGCGACGGTACCATTGGTTGCATGCCTGCCAGAAACCGTTGTTTCGACTCGAGAGGCCCGACGCGTCCTCCCCGAACGAGTCGACCTGGGGGACATGAGCAAAAATGTCGGGAACGCGGCAACGCTCACGATCGGGATGCATCGCGACGACCCCGAACTGATCGGTCAGGGAATGGCCGAATCGGTGGTAACGCCGGCTCGAGCCGCTCTCATTGATGGGTATGAGGAGGCCGTTGATGCCGCAACGGCCGCCGGGGCGACCGGAGTCACTGTCAGCGGAGCGGGCCCAGCATTGCTGGCAGTCACTCATTCCGGCGACCAACGAGCCGTCGGCGCGAGCATGCTCGATGCCTTTGAGGACCAGGGCATCGAAGCCCGGACCTTTTCGACGATGATCGGCTCCGGCGCAAAAATTCACTGACCGCCTAAAGGCCCTCGAGGATGGCGGTTGTGACCGATTCCGTCGAGCCGTCCCCACCCAGATCTGGGGTCCGTGGCCCGGACTTCAGGGTTTTTTCGACGGCCGTCCGAACGTTTTCCGCAGCTACAGGTTCGTCCACGTAATCGAGTAACATCGCGGCGCTCAAGACCATCGCACTCGGGTTCGCGATGCCCGTGCCGGCGATATCCGGGGCCGAGCCGTGGACCGGCTCGAAAAGGGCCCGCTTGGGACCAATGTTGGCACTCGGGAGGAGCCCAAGTCCGCCGACCAGGCCCGCGGCGAGGTCCGAGAGGACGTCTCCTGCCAAGTTCGGCGTGACGATCACGTCATACTCCTCCGGTCGGAGAATGAGGTGCATGGCCAGCGCGTCCATCAGTACCTCGTCGGTCTCGACGCCTTTCTCCGCGGCGACACGGGCAACGGCGTCACGGAATCGGCCGTCTGTTTCTCGCATCACATTTGCCTTGTGAGCGATGGTAAACGAGTCCATACCGCGCTCGGAGACGTACTCGCAGGCGTACTCGGCAAGTTGCTCCGAGGCCTCGTCGGTCACCACACGCGTGAGTGTGCTGAGGTTCTCCGAGAGACGGTCTTCGTGGCCTGCATAGACCCCTTCGGTGTTTTCCCGGAGGAAGACGAGATCTGTCTCCGGTTTGACGGCGTCCACCCCGGGGTAGGTGCGGGCTGGCCGCACGTTGACGAACGAGCCCACAGCCGCTCGAAGTGGGAGGATGACGTCGGCAGCGGTTTCGCCGGCGGCGCCGAACAGGACTGCATCCGCATCGGCGGCCAGATCTCGGGTTGGTTGGGGTAGCGGATCGCGGCCCTCGGCGGCGACGTGGTCGCCCGCTTCGGCCTCCGTGAACTCGAAATCGACGTCGACGGCCTCCAGGATCTTAATGGCCGCTGGAAGCACCTCGCCACCGATACCGTCTCCTGGGATGGCGACGATATCTGTCGTCATCGCTGTTCCGGAATCTCCGCGTCTTCGATGTAGGGCAGCGACTGTGCCCGGTCACGGACCCTCTCGAAGTTTGCTTTCATTACTGCGGTCGTGTCCCAGGTCCCTTCGGTGAGGGCCCGCTGCTGGGAATCGTCGATTTCGACGTCGATCGTGGTATCACCGTACGAGACGGTTGCGTCTTCGACGTCGATCTCGATATCCTCGTCGGGGTTAGCCTCGATCCAGTCCTGGATTTCTGTCACCGTTTCGCTGTCGGTGGTCACCGTCGGGAGCCCCAGCGCGAGGCAGTTCCCGCGGAAAATCTCGGCGAATGACTCGCCGATCAGGCCCTCGATGCCCCAGCGCATCAGCGCCTGTGGGGCGTGTTCGCGGGAGGAGCCGGTGCCGAAGTTGGCGTTGACGGCCATGATCGAGGCCGTTCGGAACCGGTCGTCTTCGAGGGGATGTGGGTCCTCCTCGATCCGCTGGTCGTAAAACGCGTACTGGCCCAGTCCTTCGAAGGTGACGACCTTCATGAAGCGGGACGGGATGATCTGGTCGGTGTCGATGTCGTTGCCGCGGATCGGGATGCCGGTTCCGGACACCGCTGGCACGCGGGCGGCTGGCGGTTCGTCAGCTGCCTGCCCGTTTTCAGTCCCGCTCATACCGGTTTCACCTCCTCGAAGGAGCGGATATCCGTTACTTCCCCGGTCACCGCCGCCGCTGTGACCATCTGGGGACTCATGAGGACGGTCCGCCCGTCCTTCGAGCCCTGCCGCCCGATGAAGTTGCGGTTCGAGGAGGAGGCAGATACTTCGTCGCCCTCGAGTTGGTCCTCGTTCATCCCGAGGCACATCGAACATCCCGCCTCGCGCCATTCGAAGCCGGATTCCCGGAAGATCTGGTCGAGTCCCGCTGCTTCCGCTGCGGCCTTCACTCGTTGGCTGCCGGGGACGACCATCGCTCTGACGTCCGGGTGGACCTCCCGCCCCTCGAGCACCTCGGCAGCCTGTCTGAGGTCGGAGAGCCGACCGTTTGTACACGAACCGAGGAATGCTACGTCGATCTCGTAGCCCTCCATCGTCTGGCCTGGCGCAACGCCCATGTGATCGTAGGCCTGCTCGGCCGTCTCCCGCTTGTCCGCGGGCAGGTCCTCGGGCGCGGGAATGGTCTCCGTGATGCCGACGACCTGCCCCGGGGTAATACCCCACGTGACTGAGGGCTTGATCGCGGACCCGTCGATCTCGACCACGTCGTCGTATGTCGCGTCGGGGTCGGAGCTGATCGAGTCCCAGTAGGCCTTGCGCTCCTCGAAGGCATCGCCCGTGGTGACTGCCTCCCGTCCCTCGAGGTACTCGTAGGTGGTCTTGTCCGGATTCACGTAGCCGGCACGCGCACCTCCCTCGATGGACATATTACAAAGTGTCATCCGCTCGTGCATCGACATCGACTCGACCACGTCACCACCGTACTCGTAGACGTAGCCGACACCGCCATCGGTGCCCAACTCGCGGATGATCGAAAGCACCACGTCCTTCGCGGTGACACCTTCGCCGAGCTCGCCGGTGACCTCGATCCGCCTGACCGCTTGTTTTTCCATGGCGACCGACTGAGTCGCGAGCACGTCCCGGATCTGACTCGTGCCAATCCCGAAGGCCAGGGCCCCGAACGCGCCGTGGGTGGCGGTGTGGCTGTCACCACAGACGATCGTCATGCCCGGCTGGGTCAACCCCTGTTCCGGACCGATGACGTGGACGATGCCCTGGTTGCCGGTCTCGGGGCCTGAGAATCGGATGCCCGCTTTTCGCACGTTCTCCTCGAGCTCTTCAAGCATCGTCTCTGCGGCCCCGTCCTGAAACGGCCGCGAGCGGTCCCCGGTCGGGACGATGTGATCGACGGTCGCGTGAGTCTGCTCGGGGAAGGCCACCTCCAGCTCGCGTTCCCGGAGCATTCCGAAGGCCTGCGGGCTCGTGACCTCGTGTATCAGGTGCAATCCGACGAACAGCTGGTCCTGCCCCGTCGGAAGGGTCTCGACGAGATGCTCGTCCCAGACGTGATCGTAGAGCGTTCCGTCACTCATCGTCGGCCCACGCGAACATCGATCGTAGTCGTTCGCCGACATCCTCGATCTCGTGGTCGGCCTCGGCTCCTCGGTGCTGTGTGTACGCGGGGCGACCGGCCTGGTTTTCCGAGATCCACTCGCGGGCGAACTCGCCGTTTTGAATCTCCGTCAGGATCGCCTCCATGTTCTCCTTGACGTCCTCGTCCACGACTACGTCGCCGCGGGTCAGGCCGCCGTATTCGGCCGTATCCGAGACCGAATCCCACATCTCGCCGAGCCCACCTTCGTACATCAGATCCACGATGAGCTTGAGTTCGTTCAGGACTTCGAAATACGCCATCTCCGGGCTGTACCCGTTCTCGACCAGGGTCTCGTACCCGGTTTTCACCAGGCTGGTGACCCCGCCACAGAGGACGGCTTGCTCGCCGAAGAGGTCCGACTCGGTCTCCTCTTGGAAGCTCGTCTCGATGACGCCGGCCCTGGCACACCCGATCCCCTGGGCATAGGCCAGCGCTTCGTCCCGAGCCTCGCCTGTGGCGTCTTGATACACTGCGACGAGTGCTGGTGTCCCTTCGCCGGCTTCGTAGTTGCGCCGTACCAGATGGCCGGGGCTTTTCGGGGCGACCATCGTGACATCGACGTCCGCCGGGGGTTCGATCTGGTTGTAGTGGATGTTGAACCCGTGGGCGAACTGGAGCGTGTCGCCTGCGTCGAGTTCTGGTTCGATCGCCTCGTAGACCATCGGTTGCACCGTGTCCGGAACCAGCATGGACACGATATCAGCCTCGGCGGCCGCATCACGTGGTGTTGCCACCCGAAGGCCTTCTTCCTCCACGGCCGATCGGGAATCCGAATCGGGTTTGAGGCCGACGACCACTTCGACCCCGCTCTCGGCGAGGTTCTGGGCGTGGGCGTGGCCCTGGCTTCCGTAGCCGAGGACCGCGACGGTCTTCTCGGCAATCATCGAGCTGTCCGCGTCTTCGTCGTAGTATACCGGTCTGGTGAAATCGTCAGTCATGTTGTCGATTGTGTGCCGCTGGCGAGGGCGGCGGTGCCCGTGCGGGCGACTTCGTGTACGCCGAACTGTTCGAACGCTCTGATCGCGGCGTCGATATCTGCCTCTGTTCCTGTCAACTCGACAGTGATGATCTCGTCGTTGGCTTGGACTGCCTGGCCGCCGTACATTTCCGCGACTGCGGTGACCCCGGCTGGATCGTCACCGCTAACTTTGATAAGTGAAAGTTCGCGCTCGATCGCACCCTTGACTTCCCGGACTGACCAGGCGTGGACTTCCTTGCGGAGTTGTCGCTTGGCCTGTTCGATACCCGGTTCGTCCTCCTCGACGACGATGGTCATCCGGGCTTTCGACTCGTCGATAGTCGGCCCGACGGTCAAACTCTCGATGTTGAGCTGGCGGCGGGCGAAGAGCCCGGAGACGTTTGCGAGCACGCCCGGCTCGTGATCGACCAGGGCAGAAATCACGGCCCGTCGCTCCTGAAGTTCCGCTTCTGTCTCCGGGTCGATGCGGATCCCCTGGGAATTGCGGCGGCCCGAGGGAATCTCTCGGTCCACGGGTGCTTTACCTTCCATCCGTTCTCCAGTCATAGGTGATCCTCCTCCAGGGCGAATTCGGCGTTATTGCCACCGCTTGGCACCATCGGATAGACGTCTGCGACCTGGTCGATATGGAAATCGATCACTGATGGGCCGTCATAGGCAAACGCCTCTTCGATCACTTCCGGAACCTCATCGTAGGCCATTGCCTGTAGCCCCTGCGCGCCATAGGCTTCGGCCAATGAGGCGAAGTCCGGGCCCCAGTCCCACTTGCTTTCGTAGCGTCGCTGGTCGTAGAAGGCGTCTTGCCACTGTCGGATCATCCCGACATAGGAGTTGTTCAAAATCGCGATGGTGATGTCGAGTTCCTCGCGGACGGCCGGTGCGATCGCCTGGCTGGTCATCAGGAATGACCCGTCGCCTTCGAAGGCAACCACTTGTGTGTCCGCGGCTGCGAGTTTTGCACCGACTGCGGCCGGGGCGCCATACCCCATCGTTCCGAGGCCGTTCGAGGAAACCCATGTCCGTGGCTCGGTGTAGGTCCAGTACTGAGCGGCCCACATCTGGTGCTGGCCGACCCCGGTAGTCACTATGGCGTCGTCCGCTGCGGCTTCGTCCATCGCTTCGACGACGAACTGGGGTTTGATTGCTTCGTCCTGTGGAGTTTCGTATCCCATCGGGTATTCGGCTTTCCACTCCTGGGTCCGTTTGCGCCACGCCTCTGCGTCTGGCGATTTCGGCATGGCATCGTGGAGCTGTTTCAGCACCGCGCCTGCGTCCCCGATCAGCGGATAATCCGCGTGGATGTTCTTCGAGATCTCGGCGGGGTCGATGTCGACGTGGATGACTTCGGCCTCGGGGGCGAAGGTCTCGATGCCGCCCGTGAGCCGATCGTCGAACCGGGTGCCCACACCCAACAGGACGTCACAGTGGCTCAAGGACATGTTGGCATAGCCCGTTCCGTGCATCCCACCCATCTCCATCGCGAGGGCGGTATCCTCGGGGAACGAGCCGAGGCCGGGCATCGTCGTGACGACTGGAATCCCGTACTCGATAGCGAACTCCCGCAGTTCCTCGCTGGCCTCGCTCTTGATGACGCCGCCTCCGGAAAGGATCAGGGGCCGATCCGCCCCGGCGAGTGCCTCTGCAGCGGCCCTGACCGCCTTGGAATCGGCTTCAGGCGCTGGGACCTGATAGGACTCGGGGGTGGTGGGGATTGACGGTTCGACGTCTGTCTCGCCAGTTGTGACGTTCTTCGGGAGGTCGACCAGGGTCGGCCCCTGTCGTCCCTCAGCCGCGAGTGCAATTGCAGTCCCGATGTCGTCTCCGACGGTGTCAGGGTTTGTCGAAAAGATGTTTGCTTTCGTGATCGGCGCGGTGATCCCCATCGTGTTCGTCTCCTGGAAGGCGTCGTTACCGACCATGTCCTGGGGGACTTGGCCGGTCAACGAGACGATCGGATCGGAATCCAGGTTGGCGTCCGCGATGCCCGTGACCAGGTTCGTCGCCCCAGGCCCGGAGGTGGTGATCGTGACGCCCGGGTTACCGGAGACGATCCCGTATGCATCAGCCGCGTGGGAGGCCCCTTGCTCGTGAGCCATCGAGACGTGATGGATGTCCGAATCGACCATGGCGTCGTATACGGGCATGATGGCCCCGCCCTGGACGCCGAACGTGATCTCGACGTCGGCCTTCTCGAGGGCAGCGACGACCGAGTTAGCGCCTGTTGTCTGTTCCTCCGTGGTTGTCTCGCTTTTCGTCTCCGACAGGTCCTGTGACTCTGTCGATGGGTCCGTGGTGTCCGTCGTTTTCTGTGGTTTGCTCATTGGTCTCCGTGGGCGTGGCCGGTCAATCTGGGATCGATACGGTCTGTCCCGTTCCATGTCGGTCTCACAAGAGGGTCGCGAGAACCGATAGGCGAACGGTTCCGATCAGAAAAATGCGGTATTGGGGGCCTTACGCCCCTACAATAGCGCTGCTGGCCGAACACGCCTCGGTTTGGAACTGCCTGTGAGCGCTGGCCATCGTATCTCCATTTTGGGTGAGCGGCCGATTTAATCGTTCCGGTGGCAGACGGGCTGATCGATCCGTTCGGCCGGTGGCTCATGCCCGTACCTCGGCAGATGAACCGGCTCGATCGACCCCGACTGCGGCCGCGAAGCGATGGAGGTCTTCGACCGTGATGGTGTGTTTCTCCGTGGCACGGCTTTTGACCCGGGCCGTGATTTCCTCGACTTCTTCGTCGGTCGGGGCGTACCCTGCGTCTTCGAGGTGTTCACGTACCGCGTGGCTCCCGGTGTGTTTGCCCAGGACGATCGCTCGCTGGGCGCCGACCATTTCCGGGGTCATGATGCCGGGTTCGAAGGTGTCGGCGTTTTCGATCACGCCGGCCGCGTGAATGCCACTCTCGTGAGAAAAGGCGTTCTCTCCGACAACCGGCTTGTTTGGCGGGATCGGGATGCCGGATTTCTCCTCGATGATCGCTGCGATCTCGGTGATTCGTGTGGTATCGATACCGGTGTCCGCGTTGTAGATCGACTCGGCCGCCATCACGACTTCCTCGTAGGCGGCGTTGCCCGCTCGCTCGCCGATGCCGTTGATCGAAACCTGGGCCTGATCGGCTCCCGCTTCGATTCCGGCGATGGCGTTTGCCGTCGCCATGCCGAAGTCGTCGTGGGTATGGACGTCGATCCGGGCGTCGGTGTGTTGTCCGACAAAGCCGATCAGGTCGGCAAAGCGCGAGGGACTGGCTACCCCAGTCGTATCCGGGATGTTCACCCAGTCTACGTCGGCCACATCGACGGCTTCGAGAACTCCTGCCAGGTAATTCCGATCGGTTCGCGTGGCGTCCATCGGTGAGAACATGACTTCAGCGCCCCCTGCCTTGGCCTGTTCGACGGCCGCGACCGAGCGCTCCTTGACCTCCTCGCGGTTGGAGTGCATGGAGTCCTCGATCTGGACGTCACTGGTGCTGGCAAAGACGTGGATCATGTCCACTTCCGACTCTATTGCGGCCTGCACGTCGGATTCGACGACACGGGCCAGGCCCGCCACGGTCGTCTCCGTCGACCGGGCGATGTCCCTGATGGCTTCGAATTCGGCGTCGCTGTTCGCTGGGAATCCGGCCTCGATGACGTGGGTCCCCATCTCGTCGAGTATCGTCGCTATCTCTCGCTTGTCAGCCTCGGAGAAGGAGGTGCG
>JAGXLJ010000325.1 GCA_018334775.1 Halodesulfurarchaeum sp. | reverse complement strand
ACAACTCGAGGAGTGGGGCCTCCCAGTCACCGACCGTTTCCGGGTCATCTCGGACATCGAGGATGCCATCGAGTATCGCCACGACCTGCTGGACGCCCGCGAGGACCTTCCATACGAGATCGACGGGACCGTGTTCAAGGTCAACGATCGGACCGACTGTTCGGCGTTAGGCACGACCGCCCGGCACTACCGCTGGGCCTATGCCTACAAATTCCCGGCCAGGTCCGAGGAAACCCGGATCACTGACATTGTGATCCAAGTCGGGCGCACCGGGCGGCTCACTCCGGTTGCGCTGCTTGACCCGGTCGACGTAGGCGGGGTGACCGTTTCTCGGGCCACCCTGCACAACCAATCGGAAATCCACGATTTGGGCGTCAACCTCGGTGACAAGGTCCAGGTGCAGCGGGCCGGGGACGTCATTCCCTACGTCAACGACGTCGTTGAATCCCACTCGGAGAGCGTGTTCGAATTCCCCGAGACGTGTCCGGTCTGTGACAGCCCCGTCGAGCGAGACGGGCCACGCCATTTCTGCAGCGGCGGGCTCACCTGTGACGCGCAGTTGATCGGCAGCGTGGCGTACTTCGGGAGCGAGGACGGACTCGATATTGAGGGGCTCGGGGAGCAAACCGTCGAGGAATTCGTCCAGCGGGGATTGATCGGCCGAGATATCGCCGACCTCTATGACCTCACCGCCGACGATTTGCGAGCACTCGACGGGTGGGGCGACCGATCAGCCACCAATCTGATCGACGAACTCGAGGCGTCCACAGCACCGCCACTCCCGGATTTCCTCGCGGCGATTGGGATTCCCGGGGTAGGCCCCACGCTCGCGAGAGACCTGGCTCGACACTTCGAGACCCTCGACGCGGTCATGGAAGCCAGCGAATCCGAATTGCAAGCCGTCGAGGGAATCGGAGCCACCGTGGCCGGTCGAATTCGCGAGTTCTTCGAGAACGAGGGCAACAGTGCCGTCATCGAGCGGCTTCGAGAGCGGGGCGTCGGCCCACAGCCGATGACCGACTCGGGAGGCTCCCAGCTCGCCGGGCTCACGTTCGTTTTCACGGGAAGTGTCGAGGGGTGGACCCGCGATGAACTTCACGAACTCGTCGAATCTCATGGCGGATCGGCTACGAGTAGCGTCTCGGGCAACACGGACTATCTCGTCACCGGTGCGAACCCCGGACAATCAAAGCGTGATGCCGCAGCGGAACACGCTGTCGAAGCCCTCGAACCGGAAGCCTTCTTTGCAGAACTCGAACGCCGGGGAGTGACCGTCGAATAGCTCACTCGGGTACATTCAAAAGGGGCAGTCTCGAAGGAGATTGCGATGGGTGTCCAATCCCACGTGGATCAGTTGCTCTACGATGGCGAGACAGTCCTGGCCGATTCCAGGGGCCGCAAAGCGGGTGTCGTCGTGACGAGCCACCGGTTGCTCGTGTTTACCCCGGAAACCGATGGCAAGAACCTCCACACGCTAAACCGGCCGAACGTGACCGGACTCACGAAGGACGAGCGCGGCGAAGCCGGGTGGCTCTCCCCCGCGGCGAAGTGGCTCGGGTTTGGCATCGTCCTCACGATTGTCGGGGCACTCCTGGATCTCGATGGCGTCCTCGGATCTGTCTCGACTGACGGGACTACCGGGGCCGTAGGTGTCGGCTGGATCGGTGACCTCTTCGGGCTCTTCAACATGGCCTTCGGGCTCCTGGACGACCTCCTCTTCTTTGGGGGGCTGCTCTCGGTCATCGCCGGCATAGCACTCCTCGGGTGGTACTGGCAGAGTCGGTCCGAACTACTCACAGTCCAAATTGCTGGCAGCGATGATCTTGACGTGTCTGCAGTCGGCTTCGGCGCAGAATCGGTTCGGGCACTGCAGACGGCCATCGACCCCCGGGTAGCGGACGATTCAAAGCCGTCGAACCGATAACGGCGATATGGACGGGGCGGTGATTCGTGCGCGAGCAAACGACCTCTCCCAGGAGCCAGGCGTGTACCAGTTTCTTGCGGGCGAGCGCGTGCTCTACGTGGGGAAAGCCGTCGATTTGCGGGACCGGGTGCGGAGTTACGCCGACCCCAGAAGCGAGCGGGTGCGGGAGATGGTGCGGCGGGCGGAATCTATCGAGGTCGCTGTTACTGACACGGAAACACAGGCGCTGCTGCTCGAGGCGAACCTCATCAAACGCCATCAGCCGCGGTACAACGTTCGCCTCAAGGACGACAAGTCCTATCCGCTGGTCCAATTGACCGATCACCGGTTCCCCCGGATCGAGATCACCCGCGACCCTGGCTCGGGGGCGACCGCCTATGGGCCGTTTACCGACATGGGACAGCTCGAAGCCATCGTCAAAGCGGTCCGGGAGACCTACGGGTTGCGTGGCTGTTCCGATCACAAATTCTCGAACCGGGAGCGGCCTTGTCTCGACTTTGACATGGGCCTCTGTGCCGCCCCCTGTACCGGGGAGATCGATGCGGACGCCTATACCGAGCGAGTCGAGCGCGCCAAAGCCTTTTTCGAGGGGGAAACCGGCGCGCTGGCCGAATCCCC
>JAGXLJ010000324.1 GCA_018334775.1 Halodesulfurarchaeum sp. | reverse complement strand
AACGAACGGAACGGCCCCTGTGGCGGCAGTTATGATGGATATTGTGAGGTCTATCCCGAACAAGACGAGTGCGTGTACGTCCGGGCATACCGCAAATTGAAGGCCGATAGCGGTGTCGAGAAAGCGCGTGAAAAGCTTCGAGAAACCTATATCCCGCCGCCCGACTGGGATCTCGAAGGGACCTCCTCGTGGATCAATTACTATCTCGGGAAGGATTACGCTGGCAAACGGGCCGGCAATCAAGTCGCCGAGGAGTAAAGGCCGGTTTACCCCCCCCCCCCCTATTCCAGGGGAAGTGTCCCAAGCGGGTTATTTGCAAATCCTACGCCTGCACGTCTCTTGGAACGACCAACACAGGTACATCCACAGACCGCAACACGGTGCTCGTCACACTTCCAAGGACCTGTCGAGACACGTTCGACCGCCCGTGAGAGCCCATAACGACCAAATCAATGTCTTCGGTCTCCGTATAGGTCTCGATGGCTCCGGACACACCGTCAAAATTCGTTGATTTCCGTCGGACCGTCTGGACATCGAGAGACGGTGCCTGATCGGCTACGGCTGTCACTGCAGATTCGAGAATATCATCAACTTCTGATTCAAGATGCTCGACGAACTCCGCTTTGAGCCCGCCTGCGTTGAATACGCCACCTGCTCGCTGGAGGTCGAGAACCGAAAGCAAATGCACCCTCGCTCCGGTTTCGGTTGCGAGTGCACCCCCATGCGGAATCGCTCTGTCTGCATTTGAACTCCCGTCGGTCGGAAGAAGGATTTCCCGTAGTTCGAGTGGCTCGGACCGCGATTTGTCGGCCGGTTCGACTAATACCGGGGCGACACCGGCTTCGAGCACCCGCTCTGTAACCCCACCCATGAGTTTTCGAGAGACAGTCGACCGGCCTTGCCGGCCGAGAACAATAACGGGATTTGGCTCATCCTCCGCCACAGCCGCGATCTGGGCTGATGGTTTGCCTTCGAGAAGCGAAGTCTCCGCTTCGATTCCGTACGCAGTCGCTTCGGACTCGAATTCGGCCAGGAGTTCCATTCGCTCCTCACGAATTTGATCACGATCTGAAGATGATCTGAGCACGTCCAGGAGTGACCGCTCCAGCACGTTCAGAACCCGAACGGAGGCGCCGGCCTTCCGAGCAAGTGCGAACCCCGTCCTGGCGGCTCGTCTCGCGTCGTCGCTCCCATCGACGGCCACGATAACCGATTCATACATATAATAAACTCCGGACGGGAGGGTCATGACCGTTTGCCTCGATTCAAGGGACAGTGTGTCCCGTTGCATTGCACACTTGACGCTCGTGGCCGGCTTCATGACTTCGCCACACACCGACTTTCAAGATGGTAGCTACCCAATCATGGTATATGAGTATCGGTGATAACAGGAAACCCGTCGATTGTATGAACACGAGTTGCAAGTACAACAGTTCCCGAACCTGTGGCTACTCGGGACGGCTCGTTATCGACGCCGATGGCAACTGCGAAATGGAGTCGGACAGTTACAACCGCGATCAATTCCCCTAATTGGGACCCTGTTAAAATCCCGACTTCAGCTCGGACAAGGACCCTAAATGAGAGGCATAATACTTTCAGTTGCGGTCGAGTAACATCTTACTATGAGATGTAAGCTCGTCCTCCTCCTGTCGGGAATCGTCGGGACACTGTTCCCAAAGGCGGTGATCGACGGTGCGAAAACGCTCCTGCTCTGGCCGACTTACGAGAATCCAGCGGACCTCGAACCACGCTCGTGGTTCGTGACTAGCGTCCGGGTGCAGTCACTACTCTTAGCTGCTGTGGTTCTCTATACGATGACTGATCCGGGGCAGAGGGTTCAAACCGACATTCCAGACGAACCAGATTTGACTCCGGCCGCTGAATCCGAAGACTGAGACACGGTCCGGCTCTCGGTGTAACTCAAACGGCTGCTGACTATAACTCGACCTTGGGGGGCGAGTTAGAGTTCGGTTTCCGGTTCTGGAATTTGTCGGGTGGTCCCAATGATTCGAACCGGGTCCCCCGCATCGTCAGTAACGACGTCCCCCTGCCCTTCGAGCCAGACTTCTCCGGACGCCAAGTTCAACGGATACTGCACATGGTAGGAAGTGCCCTCCTCGATGGCGTTATCGAATGCCTCGGCGACGTCATCACGGTACCCTGTCGGAACCCGTTCGACGAAGTTCTCAAAAATCGGTTCAAGTTCACTCGCGTCAACATCGAACAACATCTCGAAAGCCGGATAGCGATCTACCGTGTCGGTTTCAAGATCCCATTCCCAGGCGTAGGTATTCGTGGCCTTGAGGGCACTGATCAGTTTGTCTCGTACCGATTCGAGTTCCTCGACGCGCGTTTCGAGTTCATCAATACGGTCGGTTGTTTCCGGTGCCATATGTGAATGGTACGCAGGCCAAGAATATTGTCCTTACGGATACATGTATTCACTCCATGTAGCCGAGTTGTTGGAGCCGTTTCTCGACCGTGTCTTGTCCCGTACTCCCGCTCCGATCAGCCAGCGTAATCGGCTCTCTGGACGTCCTCC
>JAGXLJ010000028.1 GCA_018334775.1 Halodesulfurarchaeum sp. | reverse complement strand
CGTCCTCTCCCTCCTGACCATCGCCCCGTGTTGCGGCCCGTTCGTAGACTCCCTCCCGATAGATCACCTCGACGGAGAGCCCGTCGAATTTCGGTTCACAGACGTATTCCGGGGTGTCGACGGTTCGGCGAACCCGGGTATCGAACTCCCGGGCGGCCTCGTCGTCGTCTCCTGCATCGATCGAGAGCATCGGGACCACGTGCTCGACGGTCTCTAACTCGTCGAGTGGTTGGCCACCGACGCGGCGAGTGGGTGAATCGGGGGTCTGCAGGTCGAAGGCATCCTCCAGTGTCTGCAGGCGCGAAAATAGGTGGTCGTAGGTCCGGTCGGCGATGACCGGGTCCGCTTTGACGTAGTAGCGGTAGTCGTGATACCGAATGGCTTCGCGGAGCGTTTCCGCCTGGGCTCGTGCTGCGGTTTCGGAGAGGGTCTCGACGGGCGTGAAGTCCGGGTTGGGGTCGGCTATGTAGGGGTTGTCCGGCGGGTTCCGGGAAGTCATATAGTCGGGTTGGACGCGCCCAGTGTTTTACTTTCGGGAGTCAGGGGAACTCGAGTGCTGATTACAAATCAAAAACGTGGTTCAGCCCACGGCCCGACTGGGAGAGGTGTAGTGAACGGTGCTCGGGGGGAGTGGAACCGCCCAGTGATGGGAACATTTACAAGCACCAACTTACATAGCAGTAATATAGTAGAGTCCGATTATGCACGTGAATCATGACAGGTAAGCAGTCTCCCCCCAACCCTGGCGGTCCACTGGCCCCGCCGACCAGAAAGGTGTCCGTCGGTCACTTCGAGTTCGAGCGTGGGGGCTCACTCGACCTCGATGTGGCCTACGAGACATACGGGGACGCATCGAACCCGCCTGTCCTCGTTGCGCACGCGCTGACGGGGAGCCAATACGTTACCGGCCCGGGACCCGAGGGAATCGACGGTCAGGCTGCCGGGTGGTGGAGCGACGTCGTCGGTCCCGGTCGGGCCGTCGACACCGAGGAATTTTTCGTCATCGTCGCGAATGTCCCAGGGTCCTGCTATGGGACGACTGGCCCAACGTCGATGGGGCCTGACGGGGAGCCTTACGGGCCGGACTTCCCACCTGTCACCATTACTGACTGGGTGCGCGCCCAGGCGCGGTTGCTCGACGAACTGGACATCGAAACGCTGTACGCGGTCATCGGTGGGAGCGTCGGTGGGATGAACGCCCTCGAATGGGCCCGGACCTACCCGGATCGTGTCGAGCGTATCGCCGCTATCGCAACCGGTCCGCGGGTCGATACCCAGAACCTCGCGTTTGACTCCATTGCTCGCCGGGCGATCACGCAGGACCCGGAGTACCAGGGCGGGGAGTACTATGGCGGTCCCGGGCCGACGGACGGCCTGGGCCTCGCCCGTCGAATCGGTCACGTCCAGTACCTCTCGAAAGACTCGATGGAGAACCGCTTCGGTCGACGGGCGGCAGACCGAATGCTTGCCGGTTTAGAGGACCCGACCGCCGAGGCTTTCTCCTACCGGGACATCGCCTCCTACCTCGATTACAACGCGAAAACCTTCACCGAACGGTTCGACGCCAACAGCTACCTCTATCTTCTCCGGGCCATGGACGAGTACGACCTCGCCAGCGGCCACGCAAGCGCCGCAGACGCCGTATCGGATTTTGACGGCTCGGTGTTCGTCCTGAGCTACACCGGGGACTGGCAGTTCACCGTCGAACAGGGGCGCGAAATTGCCGACGCATTCGAAGAGGCTGGGGCCACCGTCCGATTCGAACGGATCGTCGATGATTACGGGCACGACGTCTTCCTCGCCCGACCTGAGACGGTGATCGACCCCCTCACGGATTTTTTAGACGGTGACCGAAGCAGCCGGGAGCCACAGGAACTGCGCGCTTCGTCCTAATCGCCGGCTGCGTCGAGAACCGCCGAAACCGAATTCGGTACTGTCTGTGGGTCACTTCCCGCTGCAGCGGCGGCCTCAGGGTCCTTGAGCAGGTGGCCGGTCGTGAGGCAGACGACCTGTTCGTCGGCCCCGATTTCCCCCGCTGTTCGGAGTTTCCGAAGCCCGGCCACCGATGCGGCACTCGCGGGCTCCACACCGATCCCGTCCGCAGCAAGGTCCCGCTGGGCCCGGGTGATTTCCTCGTCCTCGACGGCGACGGCGGTCCCACCGGTCTGTCTGATGGCGGGGATGGCCTTCGGGGCATTGACCGGCTCCCCAATTCGAATTGCCGTGGCCCGGGTTTCCACGTCCTCCCAGCGGGTGACCGTGTCGTTGCCCTCCTGAATCGCCTCCACCATTGGAGCGGCGCCCGCGGCCTGGACACCAGTCAGGACTGGGACCTCGTCGTCTTCGAGTACCTCCGCCTCGACGAGTTCGCGGAACGCCTTGTGGAGCGCGGCCGTGTTGCCAGCGTTCCCCACTGGAAGAACGATGCGGTCCGGCACGTCACCGGTCTGGTCCAGGAACTGCTCGATTATTTCGAGGCCGATGGTTTTCTGGCCCTCGAGTCGGAACGGGTTCAGCGAGTTGAGGAGGTAGACCTCGCCCCTGTCGGCCAGTTCCGAGACGATATCCAGACAATCGTCGAAGTTCCCGTCGACCTCGAGCATCGTCGCCCCGTGGAGGCTCGCCTGGGCGAGTTTCCCCTCGGCGACCTTCCCTTCGGGGAGCAACACGAGTGTCTCCTTGTCCGCCCGGGCGCCATATGCTGCCAGCGCGGCGCTGGTGTTCCCCGTGCTCGCACAGGCTAACCGGCCGACACCGATCCGCTCAGCAACCCGCACCCCGACGGTCATTCCCCGGTCTTTGAAACTCCCGGTCGGGTTCATCCCCTCGTGCTTGATACGAAGGTCGGCGACGCCTGTTTCGGCCTCGATAGTCGGGGCCTCGTACAGTGGGGTGTTCCCCTCCTGGATGGTGACGCCATCATCGACCGGCATGGCGGCGTCGTAGCGCCAGACCCCGGAACCGGAGAAGGCGTCAAGGTCATGATAGTCTTCGTATCGGGCTTCGAGCAACGACCCACAGTTAGCACACTTGTAGGTCGGTTCTTCGAAGGGCGCGACCGTTTCGCCACACTCGATACACGCGAGCCAGACCCCATCCGTGGCTTCGTCCGGGACGGGGCCTGAAAGCGAAAGATCTGTCATCGGGTCAACTCAGACGGTCCCGATACAAATACCACCCGAACGCAACAAAAGGCCCGGCCTACAATGCCATCTTCGCGGCCCCGTTGTCGCTCGCTGTGGCTTTTACCTCAAGCCAATCGACGACTTCGCCGACGATGTCCACGTCGACGACGTCGGCCAGGGCTTTGTACTCGACCGTGTGATTGATCTCGTGGATCGTGTATCCGTCGTCAGTTTCCATGAGATCGACTCCAAGCAGGCCGCCACCGACTGCGTCACTGGCCCGCCGGACGAGGTCCTCGATCTCCTCGTTGATATCCAAGACCCGGGTTTCGGCGCCCCGATGGGCGTTCGTGATCCAGTGATCGGCCGACCGGATCATCCCGGCGACCGGGTCACCGTCCAGGGATAACACACGTAAATCCCGGCCCGGCTTGTCCACGAACTCCTGAATGTAGAAGATCTTGTGTTCGTAGTGGCCCAGGGTCTCCTTGTGTTCAAGGATCGCCTCGGCGGCGTGGTCGTCTTCGATGCGGGCCATCAGCCGGCCCCACGACCCGACGACCGGTTTGAGCACGACCGGATAGCCAAAGTCCTTGATCGCATCTAGTGCTGCCTCGCGGGTAAACGCCACCCGGGTGTCCGGCGTCGGAATGCCGGCCTCCTCAAGGGCCAGACTCGTCTTGACCTTGTCCGAACAGGTGCTCGCCACGTCCGGCGGGTTCACGATCGGCACCCCGTAGGAATCGAAGAATTCCGTGACGTACATCGAGCGACTGGTGGCGACACACCGGTCGACGACGATATCAAGCTCTGCGGCGTCGACACTCGATCCAGACAGGCCGAACTGCTGGTCGCGAACGTCGATCTTTTTGACTTCGTGGCCACGGGACCGCAACTCCTCGAGTAGGAGCTTTTCGTCGGTTCGGATCCGCGAATAGAGGAGGCCGACTTTCACAGTTACTCCCCCCAGTCCTCGTCGAGCTCCGGGGCCAGGTCGAGGACCGGTGGATTCTCCTCGACGACCTCGAGTTCGGTCCCGCAGGTCGAGCAATCGACGATCTCTCCGACTTCGATCGAGTCGTGCAGGGTGAGTCCGGCCCCGCATTCAGGACACGTTGTCATAGCACCAGTTTGTACGCGACTGATTCCCTTAAGCGTTCCGAACCTATCAGCATACATATACTATCTGCACCGGCCGCTCCTCGTGTCAAACCCCGTATTTACCCGGAATCGACGCTTCCTTTTTCGGTGTTTCGATATGATAGTATCAGACTATCGGGAAGATCGAATCCCTGGACGATCGTGTCGGTTCATTCGAACTGGCTCACGGCCTCCGTGCGTGCCTGTTCGGCAGCGTCGCTCGCCGCCTGGCGCTTTTCGGCGTCGATCCGGTCAGCTTCGATGGCCCGCTTCGTTTCTTCGAGGGCCGCCGCCACCTGGGTCGGCGCTGGACCGCCATGCGAATCGCGAGCCGCGACACTCTCGTGTGGGTCCAGCAGCGTTTCGACCGTCTCCCGCTCGACGAACGCCGAAAGGTCGTCCCCGGTCACCGCCTCGGTCGCCTCGGCGAGTGCGTCGATCGTTGCCGACGGGTCGGGGGCGCCCCCATCGAATTCCCCCACGTCTTCCAGTGCTTCCGCGGTTGTCGACACGATCTCGTGAGCGGTGCGGAACGGAAGTCCGCTCATTGCGAGTCGATCGGCGATCCCGGTCGCCGTCGAAAAGCCCTCGCTGGCCGCTGTTTCGAGGACCGACTTGTTCCAGGTGAGCGTGCCAACGGCGCCGGCCGCAACCCCGGTGGCTTCTGTCACGTCGTCCATAGGCTCCCAGACATGGGGGGTCGCCCGCTGAAGATCACGGTTGTAGGCCCGCGGGAGCCCCGAAATCGTCGTCAGCAGCCCCTGGACCGCGCCGGCTGCATCCCCGGCGGTCGCCCGGACCAGTTCCAGGCTGTCCGGGTTCTTTTTCTGGGGCATGATCGACGACGTCGAGGAGTACTCGTCGGCGAGAATCACGTAATCGCGGTTTGCATAGAGGATCAAGTCCTCTGCGAGTCCCGACAGCGTGACCGAGAGGCCGCCGATTGCAGCCATCGATTCGAGAAGGACGTCACGTCCAGCGACCGCATCCATGCTGTTCTCGACAAGGCCGTCGAACCCAAGCAGTTCGGCCGTCCGCTCCCGGTCAATCTCGAACGGCGTCCCCGCAAGTGCCGCGGCCCCAAGCGGCGAGCGGTTGACGCGGTCGATCGCCCCGAACAGACGCTCGGTGTCACGCGCCGCCGCGCCCGCGTAGGATAACAAATAGTGGGCTACCGTCGTCGGCTGAGCCGGTTGCAGGTGTGTGTAACCGGGCATCACCGTTTCGACGTGTTCATCGGCGACCTCGACGAGTGCCTCGCGGAACGTGAGTACCGCTTCGACCGTTTCGAGCAGGTCGGCGCGGAGCTGATAGCGGAGACAGGCTGCCACTTCGTCGTTGCGCGACCGGCCCGTGTGCATCCGGCCCCCTTCCGGGCCGATCGAGTCGATGACTGCCGTTTCGATGGCCTCGTGCACGTCTTCGCCGTCAGGGAGTGCCCCGTGTCCCGCTGCCTCGATATCGTCTAATGCAGTCAGGATCGACCCGGCCGTTTCGTCATCGATGATCCCCTGTTCGGCCAGCATGACGACGTGGGCGCGATCGACAGCTACGTCGGCCTCGAAAATCCGTGCATCGGCGGCCATCGAGGAGAGGAAGTCCCGCGCCGGTCCGCCGCTGAAGCGATCACGGCGAACCACAGTCTCCTCGTTGGTGTCGGTCTCGCTTGGGGCGTCTTCGCTCGTCTGCTCCGATGTGTCCTCGGTCATTGTCTTGTTACTCCTCGTCGGTCGAGAGTCCGTCGGCCGCGAAATCCCCGACGTTCGTCGAGGCCTGGATCGAGGCCGCGAGGCGATCCTGGAACCCGTGGTACTTCGCGACCCCGGTCGCGTCGCCCTGTTCGATGTCCCCCGTAATGCCCTCCGTGTTGAACGAGGCCGCCGCCTCTGAGTAGACCGCGTTGTCGCTCTCGCGGGCGACGGGGCGGGCCTGGCCGCCTTCGAATTTGATCGTGACGGTGCCCGTGACCGCAGTTTGGGTATCGTCGATGAACGCGTTGAGGCTGTCAACAAGCGGTGAGGCGAGCAGTCCCTGGTAGGCCTTTTGTGCCCACATGTCGTCGACTGATTCCTTGAAATCGAGTGTTTCAGCGGTGAGGACGAAGGATTCGAGGGCTTCATGGGCCGCGAGCAGTGTGGTCGCCGCTGGGTGTTCGTAGTTCTCGCGGACCTTCAGGCCCAGAATGCGGTCCTCCATCATGTCAGTCCGGCCGACGCCGTGGGCCCCCGCCATCTCGTTGAGGGTGGTGATGAGTTCGACTGGGTCCATCGTTTCCCCATCGAGGGCGACTGGAACCCCTTCGTCAAACTCGATTTCCACGAGTTCGGTCACGCCGCTCGGTTCCTCGGTCCACTCGTAGATCTCCTCGGGCGGGACGTAGCCGGGATCCTCGAGGTGGCCGCCCTCGATCGACCGGCTCCAGAGGTTCGAGTCGATCGACCAGGTGCCCTCGTTGCCGCTGTCGATGGGTAGGCCCCGCTCTTCGGCGTACTCGATTTCCCACTCGCGTGTCAGATTACGTTCGCGGACTGGTGCGATGACATCCATGTCGGACTGGCGCCAAACGGCTTCGAACCGGAGCTGGTCGTTGCCCTTTCCGGTGCACCCGTGGGCCAGGCCGTCAGCGTCGTGGTCCTCGGCGACTGCCTGGATCGTCGCCGCAATGATAGGGCGAGCCAGGGCGGTCCCGAGCGGATAGCCCTGATAGGTGGCGTTTGCTTTGACAGCGCCGAGGAGCAGGTCGGCGAAGGCGTCAGTGGCATCGACGATGTAGTGTTCGACGTCGAGGGCCTCGGCAGTGGCTTTGGCCTCCTCGAATTCGCTTTCGGGCTGGCCGACGTCGACGGTGACGCCGATGACCTCGTCGTAGCCGTACGCTTCTTTCAATAGCGGTACCGTGACGGTCGTGTCGAGCCCCCCTGAGAAGGCGAGCGCGACGGTGTTGTGTGACATTGGTGTGGATTTGGGTTGTGGTTCACCACGTCGGTGACTGGCTGTCAGGCGTGGCGTTCGAAACGAATCAGGTCGGTGTGGATGAGTCTGGGGTCAGAGAGACCCCCCTCGTCGTCGGGAGGAGTGGAAAAGAGACCCCCGGCTCACGGGCTGAGACGGCTGCCGTGACGTCGAGGGGACCATTGTACCCGTTTCTATCAAGTCGGGGTATTTGAATCCTTCTTTCCGCGCGAGCCTCTGGCACCGTCCCGGCACCGTCCCTCGTCCCTGGTCTTATGTATCCCCTCCCCATACCGGAATGTGATGAAGACTCCGGGAATTGAGACATCGACCGTTCTGAAAGTCCTCCTGGCGATAGCTGCTGCAGTGATCGCATTTCTGGTCTTTGGCTGGGTGTTCCGCGTCATCACCCGGCTCATCTGGTTGCTGGCTGGAGTGCTCATCGTAGTCGTCCTGGCGCTGGTCGCCCTTCGGCTTTTGCGGGACTTGCTGTAGGACGGAATTTCCGGCGGTTTTTATTCGGGACTCACGTAGGACAGCCGTGTACAGCGTCAACGTCCCGGTGCCGCTCGAAATCCGTGAGCTTGCGAGTCAGCTCCGGCCCGCCCTCAGTGGCTTCGATCGGATTCGACCCGCCCGCACCCGGACGCTGGTCCTCAAACGCCTGCCGGCGACTGACCGCCGGGAGTACCTCCACGTGGCGCGACGGGCACGCGAGGCCCTCGAGGGAACGCCACCGTTCGAGGCCGCGGTCACCGGGATCGAGACGTTTTGGGACCCGCCGAAAGGGCCGAGTCCGGTGGCCTACCTCGCAGTCGAGGGTGAGGGATTGAGCCGGATTCACGACCGCCTCGTCGCGGAGTTCGAAGCCGTCGAGACACTGGAAGGCCCGAATTACGTCCCCCACGTGACGCTGGCTCGGGGCGGTCCCCAATCAGCACCTGACCCCGTCCAGGACCGGGAGATCGAGCCGGTCCGCTTTCGAGTCGACACGCTCGAACTGTACGATAGTGTGCACACCGAACGGGTCGAATCGATCTCCCTCCCGGCCTGATCAGGGGTGGGGGGCCTCACCGTCCCAGGCGTCGTGGTCTCTGAAGAAGTTCAACATCGCGTATTTCAGTTTTTCCGGCTCGACATCGACGAGTTCTCGCCGCTCCTCCGGTGGAAAGTCCGTGTTGACCGAATAGTCGGCCATCCGCGTTCGGGAGGCGGTGGTATAGCGGCGGTCGATGAGGGCCCGCACGCCGATTTCCTCAGGTGAGCGGATCACCCGCCCGATGGCCTGTCGGGTCTTCCTGACGGTCGGAATCTCGACCGCGTATCGCCAGCCGGCGTTTTCCTCGCGGTCGCCAAAGACCTCATCGTAGGCGTCCTGAACCGCCTGCGAGCGCTCGTCAAGGCGAGGATATGGAACCCCCACGACTGCGACTGACTGTGCATCTTCGCCATCGAAACTCACGCCTTCTGCGAGGGTTCCCCAGAGCGATGTGAACATGACCCCGTCGGACCGGGAGACGAACTTCTGGCGACGTTCCTCGACGGGAACTCCCGGTTCGTCGAGAAACGTCGACCCATCGATGTCCTCGAGATGGTCGTAATACCGCGCTGCTTCCGCGTAACTTGGGAAGAAAAACAGCGCGTTCCCGGGCGTGAACCGAACGATGTCCCGAAGGGTGTTCGAGACGACCTCCTGGATGCCGGGGTCCTCGCGTCGACTGGCAAACAGCGGTGGGACGTTCACTGCGTCTTCTTCTC
>JAGXLJ010000323.1 GCA_018334775.1 Halodesulfurarchaeum sp. | reverse complement strand
GAAAGACACTCCAGGAATACGCTGCCGAACACGGGTTTCAGATCGCGGCGGCCGGGATTCATCCTGCAGCGGACTGGCGGTTGCAGGAACACGCCGAGAAGCCACGATATCGCTCGCAACTCGATCGGATCCAGTATCCACAACATCGGAATACGACTGCTGGACTCCACGTCCATGTGGGAGTTGATGACCCGGACAAGGCAGTCTGGATCAGCGACGAGATCCGTCGATACCTTCCACTCATACTTGCCCTTTCTGCGAACTCCCCGTTCTGGAATGGCTTTGACACTGGGCTCAGCTCGGCACGGGCCAAGATTTTTGAGAATTTACCCAACACGGGGATGCCCACGGCCTTTGAGACCTACGAAGCATACCGGGATTTCGAACAACAAATGCTCAAGACGGGTTCCATCAAGGATTCGGGAGAACTCTGGTACGACGTCCGACCGCATACTGGAATCGGAACGGTCGAGGTCAGAATTCCGGATTCCCAGGACCGTGTGGGCCACGTCGACGCGCTCGTCGAATATGTCCACGCGTTAGTTCTGGATCTGGCAGCCCGGTATGAAGACGGTGCGGCCCAGACTGACCTCCGCCGGGAACTCCTCGACGAAAACAAGTGGCGCGCGACCCGATATGGACAGACAGCGGACTTGATTCAACCGGATGGATCGACACCGTCGGTCGGTGAAATCGTGGACCGGGAAGCCGACCGCCTCGGGGTGACAGGTCTCAAAGACATGTACGACGCGGAAAGCGGGGCGGAGCGCCAGCGTCGCATCCTCGAGGAATCAGGGGCTGCTGCGCTGCGGGAAGCACTCCTCATCGAGCCGAGGATTTAACCGCACTCGCCACTTTTGTCCTCGTAGAGACAACATGAACGAAGAAGACACGGCCGACGACATCGACGAATCGACCGAGACAGCGGACGTGGAGAGAACGGCGACAGACGTGGAAGGTGAGTCGATCGACGTCGAGACGGAACATACTGACGAGACGGCCGAAGAGACGGAGGAGACACCGGAGGGTCGGGGTGCACGGGATCGGCTCGAAGCTGGGGCGGATCGAGCCGTCGACGAAATCGATAGCCGCGTCATCGACATCCTGTCCTGGGTCCTGGATACTGAAACCCGGGGTCGTATCTATGTTCATCTCCGACAAGACCCCTGGAGTACGAGCGAGGAGGTGGCCGAAGGGACTGGACTCTATCCAAGTACCGTCCGGGAAGCGTTGGCAGAGCTGGCCGAGGAAGAAATCGTCGAACGTCGGAAACGGGAGAGCGAAGGGGCTGGGAACAACCCCTACGAGTATTGCTCGATCGCGCCGAGTGATTTGGTCGGAAGTGTCGTCGGGCGCGTCCAGTCGGAACTCAATACGATCTTCACGATGGACCAGCGCCGCTCGGAGGACACAGAACCGGAGGCAGAACCGGTACAGATCGAAGTCCAGGAAGAGCCAGCGGAGAGCGAAGAGTAACCGCCCCGGACGTCCGCGGAGAGTGGCAAACCCAACCTCTAAACGCACGGGAACCATCCCGCGGAGCATGGACGTGGCACTGGGGGGGACATTCGATCCCATCCACGATGGACATCGACGACTGTTTCGCCGTGGCTTCGAGATTGGCGATCTGACGGTGGGATTGACAAGCGACGGCCTGGCCCCCGAGACGCGTCACGAACCCCGATACATCCGGCCGTTCGAGGAGCGAAAAGCCGATTTGGGGGATGAACTCGCCGAGCAGGCAGCGGACTACGACCGTGAATGTGAGGTTCGAAAACTCGACAAACCGACGGGTATTGCTGTCGAACCGCAATACGAAGCCCTCATTGTCACGCCCGAAACGCAGGCAGGCGGGGAACGGATCAACGAGATCCGCCGTGATCGGGACCTTGAGCCCCTTCGGATCGTCGTCGTGGACAGAGTTTTGGCTGAAGACGGGGATATTATATCGAGCACTCGGATCGTCAAGGGCGAGATCGACGAACACGGGAATCTGACACCGGACCGTACGGGCCGGGAAAACGGTGCGTCCGCACGTCGCTAACTCACCACGACGGGGTTTCGAAACCGGCTTCCTCGAGTAATTCGCGCCAGCGAGCCTGAATCGTCAGTCGTGAGACATCAGCGGCCTCGGCAACTGCTACTTGCGACCGCTGGTCGCCGGCGATGAGTGAGCCAGCATAGATACTTGCCGCGAGGAGCGCGTCTTTGGAACGGTCTGCGGTCGGACGTTCTGAGAGAAACAGTTCCTGGGCGACCGAGCGGGCCTCACCGCTCAGCTCGAGGCGCTCGGCAACACGATCAAGCGCCGCGAGTGTCTCGGCTTCGGCTCGTTCGGCCCCAGCCCGATACATAGCCGACAGTTTTTCGCGAACATGGTTAACGGTTTGCCCGCCGTTGCTTCTCGTGAGTCTTATTGGGACGCCCGAGAAAGAAAGACTAGAGCGCGGGTAGCCAAGTGGTCAACGGCGCAGCGCTTAGGACGCTGTCCCATAGGGGTCCGCAGGTTCGAATCCTGTCCCGCGCAGTGAGCGACCACCGGG
>JAGXLJ010000322.1 GCA_018334775.1 Halodesulfurarchaeum sp. | reverse complement strand
TTCGTCCATCTCCGGGTCGCGCTCGACCCAGTCGATCCGCCAGGGGGCGAAAATGGAATCCATACCGATGCAAGCGCCGGTGGGGAGGTAACTGTTGGGAAGCCGCGGTTAGTCGGTCGTGATTTCAATGCAGTTCAGTCGGTCGTGATTTCGACGCCGTCCTCGGTGACGATGAGCGTGTGCTCGGCCTGGCTGATTTTTGACCCCGCCTCGCCCTTGAGTACCGGATAGCTCTCGAGCACGCTCTGCTGGGTTAATCGGTTCAGCGTCATGTCTGTTCGGCCGCCGTCGAACCACCTGGCAGCGAAGGGAAGCCGCTCGTATTCCTCGACGACGGTTTCGAGCAGTTCCCGCGCCTTTCGATTCCGGACCGACCGCTCGGTCTGCAACGAGTAGATCTCGGTTTTCTGTCCCTCGGAGACTGTTCCGCGGCCGTCGGTCGCGAACGGTTCGATGGCGATTACGTCACCGACTTCGAGGTCAACGCCCGTCTCCACGCCGCGGTTCGGAACTGTCGGCCCAGTGTGGGCATCATATTCCTCCAATCCGTGCCCGCTGAGGTTGACGACCGGGTTGTAGCCCGCCGCGTCAATCGTCTCCTCGATCGCTGCTCCGATTTCGCCAGTGTGAACGCCCGGTCCGGCGACCTCGATCGCCGCGTCCAGTGCGTCCTCGGCCGCGTCGATCAGGTTGCCATGATCGCCGAGATCGATCGTGAGAGCGGAATCGGCGATCCAGCCGTCGACGTGGACTCCCAGGTCGAGACAAACCAGGTCACCCTCTTCGAACTCGGTCTCCTCGTCCCGCCCTGGAGTCGCGTGGGAAGCCTCTTCGTCGATGCTGATGTTTGCGGGGAACGCCGCTTTCGCCCCTGCGTCTTCGATCTGGGCCTCAGCGAACTCCGCGACAGCCAGATGGGTCGTCCCCGGTTCGACCCGTTCGGCGGCTGCGTCCATCGTCTCGCGAAGGATTCGTCCGGCCTCCCGATACTTCTCGAACCGCTCGGCGTCGAGGTCCACGTCTGCCATGTCACTGGATTCAGCCGAGAAGGCAAAAGCGCTTGTGGGTCAGCGGTCGGTGTCCGACGCGGTTTGCATACTCGCCGAATTAAACGCCGATCCCCGCCTGCCCTTCTGGTCCATGACGATTATTCCGGCGGTCGATTCGGTCAGTGCCTCGAATTCCGTGAGGGCCGCTTCGGCGGCCGCTTTGGGGGTGGCACCATCATCGACGTGTCGGACGGCGAGCCTGGCAAGCGTGCTCCGGGCGATGTCTTCCCCAGCGCCAGTCGCGCTGGCAGCGGCGGTCTCACTGGCGTAGAAGCCACTGCCGACCTGTGGGACGTCCCCAACCCGCCCGGCCAGGGCAAACCAGCGACCGGCCGTGGCGGTGGCGACCGCAATCGAAATCCCATCTGTCGCCACGGCACCCACCGTATCCGACCCACCAAACTGCTCTTGCACCCATTCGAGTTGTGCGCGGGGTCCATCTGTCGGTGGCGCTGGCGCGGTGTCCCATCGCTCTCTGGCGGACTCGGAGATGAGGTCACGGTCGGTCTCGATACCGTAGTCGCTGGCCAATTCGGTCGCGTGGTCCCCCGTCAGCAAAACATGTGGCGTCTCTTCGAGAACGATTCGAGCGACACTGACTGCGTGCTCGACCCCGGCCATCGAAGCCGCTGCCCCCACATTGCCCTCGCCGGTCATCAGTCCTGCTTCGGTGCGGCTCACGCCGTCACTCTGGACGGCGCCACCAACGCCGACGTTGAATCGCGGATTGGACTCGAGGTGCCGGAGCGTGGTTTCGACCGCATCAAGTGGAGTCTGGGCTCCTGCGCCCCGGTCGACGGCCTCATTGAGCACGGCCTGCCGTTGTTCCGGTTGGTCGGGGTCACCGCCGGCCCCGCCGTGAGCGATGAGCTTCATATGGGGACTTGGAGTGGACCGGCGAAAATTACCCGGTTTCGGGAAAAGGCAGTTCTTTTGGGTGGCCGCGCTCTCCGCTCGCCTATGAGCTACGATCACGCAACGGTCCCCGAGAACGGGGAGCGGGTCAGGTACGACGAGACGACCGAGGAACTGACGATCCCCGACAACCCCATCGTGCCGCTCCTGTACGGGGACGGAATCGGGGTGGACGTCGCGCCAGCCGCCAAACAGGTACTGCAGGCTGCCGCCGAGGCGACGGGTCGCCACGTCGAGTGGATGCGTGTCTCCGCTGGCGAGCGGGCCCGGGAGGAATACGGCGAAAACCTCCCCGAGGAAACTGTTGAGGCCATCCGGGATTTCCGAGTTGCGCTGAAAGGGCCGCTCACGACGCCAGTGGGGGCTGGTTTCCGCAGTCTCAATGTGGCGCTCCGCCAGAAACTCGACCTTTACGCGAACGTCCGGCCGACCTATTATCTCGAGGGCGTTCCGTCCCCTGTCAAAGCCCCCCAGGAGATGGATATGGTGACCTTCCGGGAGAACACCGAGGACGTCTACGCGGGAATCGAGTGGGAAGCGGGGACCGAAGACGGCGAACAGGTTCGGACCTTCCTCGAGGAGGAG
>JAGXLJ010000321.1 GCA_018334775.1 Halodesulfurarchaeum sp. | reverse complement strand
TACGATTCCACGAAAGTGGATGAGGGTCTCCCCGACCAGCGGATATCTGGTGTGGGGATGGGCAGCGATCCGATCGAGGTTGACCTCCGAGGAATCAGTCGTCCGAAGCGCATTGATTGTCTCACGTGGGACCATCACTTCTCGCACCGGTTGTTCGCCAACGTCCAGAGCATTCAGCACCTCCTCGCGACGTTCGTCGGTGAGGCCGCCTCGAACGAGAATCGAGTTCAGTTCCGCCCGAAGGTCGGCCCGGGACTCGATCTCCTCCCGTTCTTCGAGCCATGCCCCAGTCATCTCAATACCGAAGAGTTCGAGTGTCAGTTTCGCAATGCCGTCCCCGAGCGCGATCACGGGAGACAAGAGGTAGTGAAACCAGTAGAGCGGAATTGCCCCGTACCGAGCCACGAACCGTGAGCGTTCGACACCAAGATAGGTCGGTGTCTGTTCCCCATGGGTCAAATGAACCAGATTGATGATGAGAAACGCCAGAATACCGCCAGACCCGATCGACGCGAGGAGGGTGTTCCGGAAGAACGGCTCAAACAGCGCCGCGAGTGCCGGTTCGGCAACGATTCCCACCGCGATGCTGGAAGCGGTAATCCCGACCTGACAGGTCGTGAGGTACAGTTCAAGATCCTGCGTCATCTCCCAGGCCCGCTCGAGGCCTCGGCTCCCCTCCGTGAGGAACTGTCCTTTCGAGTACTGACGCGCCCGAGTCAGTGCGAACTCGATGGCGACGAAAAACCCGTTGGCGAGGATCAGCGCGATCCCGGCGACGATTCGAAGCGCGATCTCGAAATCGTCCATCTATGTCACACAACGGTTCGATTCATTATCAAACGGCGGGCCGACCCGGTTCGGAGATCGGGGCGGATCAGCATGCCTTTACTCGCCCGAGAAATAATCAGGGCATGGCGTGTCGCCGGTGTGGCAGACCACTCGACCGACCAGGAGATTACTGTCTCTCCTGTGACACCGAAAACGCGGATGCGGTTGTTGTCGAGATCGGTTCCACACGGGGGACCCTGACGATGCTTTTCGAGGATCGGGTGCTCGGGGTCACCGACATCACGACCACTCCCGAATCGGAGCCAACCCTCTCCACGACCCAGATCCGGAACTACGCCGGTCGGATCGCCGACGAAATCCGGCGGAAACGTCCAGATGCCGTGTACGTGACAGGGGAGTTGCCTGTCATCCAGGCGATGCGATCCGCGATCCGATACCCGGTCTATCGCGTTCCCGAAAGTGAGCCGGTCGAATCGGTCCTGGACCGGCGTGGCGAGGCCGATCTAGAGGTGATCGAAACCCGACCCAGGGACAAAATCGGTGGCGCCCATTCGACCGTCATCGGCGGCCGAGACGGAATGCGAGCCGTCGAGACCGTCGCCGGCCATCCGAACGTAAAGAAGGTCGTTCCGGGCCCGATCGACGCCGGTGGCAGCGGGTCGCGAACTGGCATGCGGGCCAAGGTGAGTCGAGCGGACGCGAACGGGAACTTGCGACTCGTTCTGCGAGACGGGTCGAGTGTGCAGGAAAACCGGGTCGTGACGACCGCCCGGGATCACGAGACCGGTGAGCGAGTGCGTGAGGACTTGAACGAGGGGCTTGTCGAGCAAGAACTACGGTCCGAATGAGGTACAATTGCTGGGTCGGACACAACACGTTTTTAACCGCGCTTTGACTACCACGGAGCATGAGCGAATCCGATAGGAGTCGACGGACCGGCAGTGCGGGCCGATTTGGGGCCCGTTACGGTCGGCTGGCCCGCCGACGGGTAGCCGAGATTGAGGCGGACATGCACGCGGATCACGTCTGTCCGGAGTGTGGATCGGAAGCCGTCGACCGCAAAGGAAGTGGCATCTGGGAATGTGGTAGTTGTGGCTACAAGTACGCCGGAGGCGCGTACCGGCCGGAGACCCCTGGTGGCCAGGCCGTCACCCGCTCCATCAGAACCGCCCTCTCCGAGGGAGACGGGGAAGAAGCGGAGTCCGAGGAATAATGTCCTACAAGTGCTCCAGGTGCAAACGTGACGTCGAACTCGACGAGTACGGTGGCGTCCGCTGCCCGTACTGTGGGCATCGCGTGCTGCTGAAGGAGCGCAGTCGGGACATCAAAGAAGTCCCAGTCGAGTAGTGCACGAGACGGAGTTTTCTCTTTGGTATCCGGCAGCAAAAACGGCAGCTCGAATCGAAGCAGCAGTGGAACCCGAAGCCGGTGACATCGCCGGCGATCGAACCACAGTCTCGATCAATCGATCCGAGCGCGAGCTCCAGGTCGAAATCCAAGCGAGTGATCCAGTCGCCCTCCGAGCCGGTCAGAACACCTGGCTGGGCTTGATTGAAGTCGCCGAGGCGATGGACTCGATCGGCGAGGGATTCGCGGCGACGATCGAGCGCTGATCAGACCGGTGGTCGAGCTCCGAGTTCGAGATCGAGTTCGACCCGCTCCCCGTCACGGTAGATAGTGAGCGTGACGGTGTCGCCGGGTTTTGTGTGGAGCAGTAGATGCCGGCTGAGGTCCTCGTGACTCCGTACCGGCGTCCCGTCGA
>JAGXLJ010000027.1 GCA_018334775.1 Halodesulfurarchaeum sp. | reverse complement strand
GAGAGAGAAAAGTCCCCTACCTCAGCGGGCTCCCGCCAGCGATTGCCTTTATGGTGTTCGTGATTATCTTTGACGGGTTCTTCTTCGCCGTGTTATACGCGAAAATCAGTCGGTACCGGGACACGTTCGAAGCCGTGGATGGGGCTCGGTTCTACGAATCGAAGGACTGACTCAGATGTCGAGGCGGCCACGCTCATTGTTTGAGCGCCACACCGTCTCCACGCGCTCCCAAAGAACGATGACCGAGGGGAGGACCAAGATTGCTGACAAATAGGCGTATAATACCCCGAGAGCAAGGAGCAGGCCGAACTCGGCAATCACCGGAATCAGTGCGAGATACAACACACCGAGCCCACTCACGGTCGTCAGCATGCTCCCAGTCATCGCGCCGCCGGTCCCGTGGACGGCTTCTGACAGCGCATCGGAGACGGTCTTTCCGGCCGAGACCTCGTCGACGTACCGGTGCATGAAGTGCACGGTATAGTCCACTCCGAGACCGATCGTAACCCCAAGAAGTGGGGCGTTGACCGGCGAAAGGGCGATGTCGAAAAACCGCATCGAGGCCACGAGCATTGCGACCGTAAGCAAGATCGGCACCAGATTGATGATGCCGTAAACGGCTCGCCCCTCCAGTCGCCAGTACGCGAGCAATAACACGATCAGCACCAATACGAAGGCAACAACCAGGCTATTGACTGCCGAGGTGGTAATCCGGTCGTTGACCGACTCCGAAATGATGTAATCGCCCGTCGCGGTCGCATCCAATCGCATGTTCGACGCGATCCGCTCGGCGCCCGTCACCACCTCCTCGTTCGACGCGTCGACGGCCGGGCTGAACTGGATCCGGGTCGATCCGCGGTCCCTGGTCAGATAATTGGTGGCCTCGCCCCCGGCCGATGATTCAAACAAGGCGTCATACACCTGATCGACTTCGCGGTCGGGGACCCCATTGCCAGTCTCGTCGTAGCGATCGATAACATCGGCAAAGGCCCGGTCACGCACGGCCTGGGTTTGGATAACGTCGAGGACGTTCTCGGCGTCACCCCGGCGACGGTCGGTCGATTCGAAGGCGTCAGGCGGGTTCGAGGTTGCTCGATCGATATCCCGGAGGGCGAAATCCGAGCGAACATCCCGATCATCGACATAGATCGTCACCGTCTGAACGAAGGGTATCTCGAAATCCTCCTCGAGATAGTTCCGTGCCGGCACGAAGTTGTACTGCCCAGGCGCCAGCGGTCCTGGTAACTGGTTGAACGTCTCGATCCGTTCCTCGTTCGGGAAGAAGACCTCCTCGCTAAACTCGACGTCGACCCCCGATCCGTACGCTGCACCACCGGCTCCAAGCACCAATGCGGAGACCAGAACGATAACGGGAGCGACCATGGCGAGTTTCGTCCCGAGAGCGAGGCCCCGACCGATCAGCGATCCCTCCCGACCGATCGGTTTGGAGCCAAAACCGGGGAACCAGGAATCCTGCCGAAGTCGGTCGATTCCGACTTTCGCTGCCGGGAGGAAGACGCCAAAGAGCACGAAGGTAAAGATGATCCCGACACCCGCCACGATACCGAAATCCCGGATTCCCGCGAGGGGGCTCGTCAGGTTGGCCGCGAAACTGAACATCGTCGTGAGCGTCACGATCACGAAGGCCGTCCCGAGTTGATTTCCCGTCTCATCCATGGCCGCCCCGATACCCAAATCACCCGCTCGTTCCTCGCGATACCGGTTGATAGTGTGAATGCCGAAGTCGATTCCGACTGCCAGCAACAGTGGGAACACCGTGAAAATCGAATCCGAGTACGGAATACCCACATATCCCATGAAGCCGAACGTCCAGATCAGGACCATCGCCAGAGCGACCAGCCCGATCACCAGGTCGATGGGATCACGATAGGCGACGATGAGGAACAGCAAGATGAGAACGATCGCTGCCGGAAAGACCACCGCCGAGGAGTCACCGAGGAGTTGTCCGACTTCCTCGTCAAACACGCCGTTCGCGAACATCACGACGTTCTCCCCGACAGTATATGCATCCAATTGATCGACCGCGTCGAGAGTGTCGAACTGCACGTTGGCGGCTTGCTCCGTGCTCGCCTCTGGGGGGAGGTCGTAGGTGATTCCCACCTGGGCCACGTCAGCAGACGCCGATTCGGGCGTGAATCCGACGTCAACCATAAGCCGGTCACCTGTCGCCTCGATCGCCGAGGTGAGTTGCTGGTCAGTGGCACCCTCGAGGACCCGGTACTGGGCCTCGGGGGTCATGGCAGTCGGGTCGAGATGCATCGCGATCACCGACCCAGGTGACGTACTCGAGGCAATCCGAAGTCGGGTGGACGATTCGAGATGCTCCTGGGCCGCGACCATCGAAAGCAGGCTCTGTCTGGAGAGGACGTTCCGCTTCGGATCGAGAAATAGTTGCCCGGTGACACCCCCATCCGCCCGACTGCTCCGTTCAAAGTCCTCCTGCATCGCCTCGTATTCGTCGTATTCCGGCACGTCCTCCTGGAACTGCCCAGCTCCGGTTTGGGTATCCTCAAACGCTGTCGGTGCTGCCGGGAGCATAATAGCCGTTGCGACGACGAAGGCCAGGACGACAAGCCACGGCCGGTCGATGATGAAATGGTCCGCGAGCGCGACCACTGGATTTTGGTCTTGGTCGTCTTCGCCCTCCTCGGATGCCGGGTCAGTACCGATCGACGGTTTGGGGCCGTTCATCGCTTAGTAACGCCACCAGAGTACCACGCCCACAATGAGAGCGAGCACAACCGCACCACCGATCAGCAGGGTTTGCGTGCCGACACCCTCCTCAGTTTCGGGTTCCGCTACATCCACCGGGACCTGAAACGTATCGGAGACATCGGTCGAGCCATCAGGTGTCTCGTATTCGAAGTCCAGTTCGATCGGGTAGGTGACCGGTCTGGCATCGCTTGTGGCCTCGATTTCGAAGGTCACCTCCGCCGACTCGTTCGGTGCCAATTCGGGGATGAAGGCTTCATCCCCTGGCGCTTCGAGCGGACTTTCAGTGTACACAAGCGAGTCGATATTTTGCACCGTGACGCTGCGCTGGTTGGTCACCTGCAGAACGACCGTCGACGATTCGCCGGCGGTCAAGGCCGTCTCGACCCCGTCGACAGTAAAGGCGTCCCGGTAGGGATCGATTTCGACACGAGCGGAAAGGGCCGAACTCGTGCGGATGACATCGTTGTGCTGATACTCGACTGTGAACTGTAACTGCCGGGGACCGGCATCCGCATCACCGCTCACATCAGTCGGATACTCGAACGCCATGCGCTCACCCGACCCGATCGATGGAAGCGCATAGCGTGTATCTTCCACATAGAGCGAATCGGTTCGGGGCTCGACGACGAGGACTGCATCATCCACTCGTTTCGGGCCCTCGTTGACGAGTTCTCCCGAGATTGTGCCATCGAAACCCACGCGAAGCGTATCAGAGACGGACTCGACAGCAAAAGATTGGGAGTCCCCCACCGGCAACGAGCCGGTGATCTGGAGGGGGGTTGCCTGGTGACCCAACTCGTTCCGGAACTTGAAGGTCGCCTGGAGCGGTTTCTCCCCGGTTGTTACCGATTCTCCCACGGACGCCTCGACGGTGAACGACCGGGTTTCGTTCGGCGCCATTTCGCCCAGGAAGGTGCTCGCGGTTCCGTCACCGATCCGTACCGAATCACTGCCCTGGAGCGTGACCGCTGCCCCAACGGCGGTCTCGGAACCCACGTTCGTCACCGCAACTGTCGTCGTTTCGGTACTGCCCGGTTGAATGCTCGTCTCGATGGGTTCAATGGAGAAGTACGGCTGGTTCGGGACTCGAACCGTGGCTCGAACGGTCGTGGACTTTTGCTCGTCGTCGTGTTCGTAATCAAGTTCGATCGGAAGCTGGTATGTCCCCGGATCGATTTGCTCGGGCGTGACGATGGTAAACGTCACAGGAGTCGGGTCACCATCTGAAAGCGGGCCGACAAACTGCGTTCCGGATCGCACTTCAAATGGCAAATCGCCCTCGGAAAGGGTCGCTCGAACGTTGTAGACGGTTTCGACCTCGTCATCCACGTCCTCAGCGTCGTTTTCAAGATGGATGGTCACTGATTGCGTGTCGCCAGGGTTTACGGTGGGCTCAGTAACGGTCGTGACAAATCGTGGGTCCTCAGCCGCGCCAGCCGGGGCGACTGGCACGAACAGTACGCCAAAAACGACGACGAGAACGATGAGAGTGTGGTGATTCATCGGGATCCGGTTGTGTTAAAATGACGGATGGACGGAGGGATTATAAAGAATTGTATTATAGTACTACTTCGCTGGTTCCGTGACAGTCATGTACCACTAAAGCGAACACAGGACTGAACAAATTGCTATGGATGACTCAGATGCGGTCGCGGCGTTGAAACGACTCGGCCTCTCGAATTACGAGGCACAGGTCTTCGTCGCGCTCCAAGAACTTGGACGGGCCACCGCAAAAACCGTGAACGAGCAGTCGTCGGTCCCACGATCGCAAGTCTACGGTGCAGCCGAGGCACTCGCTGACCGTGGCCTCGTCGAAGTGATCGAGTCCTCACCAAAAGCGTACCGGCCAGTCGGGCTCGAGGCCGCACGCGAACAGCTTCGGTCCCGTCTCGAACGCGAGCAAGAGCGGGCCTTCGAGCACCTCGAAATGTTGCGCAAGTCAACGCCTACTCGAGATGATTCGAACGAGGCGATCTCGACGGTCCGGGGTCGGGCACCGATTACCGATCGGACGACCGATTTGATCGAAACCGCGGACCACATCATCGCGATGGCTGCTCCGGCGAATACAGCGCTGTCCGAATCGATCGTTCAAGCCCTGCGCGATCGGGGGCACAAAGGTGTGACAGTTCGGGTGATGACCGCCGAGCCGTCGATTGCCGACACGTTCGCCGACGATCCGATCGAGGTCTACGTGATGGACGAGGACAACCCGGCCGATTTCGCGGGACGAGGCGTGATGGTCGACGGGTCCACCGTCTTACTGGCCGTCGAACCGACCGATGAAAACGATTCAGAGCAGGCCCTCTGGACGGCCGGAACGACACTCGGGCATATCCTTGCCCAGTTCATGAAATCCGGGATGCAGTCGGGAATAGAGGGGCAGGAGCCACCCGGCTGAGTTACTCCCCGATCTCGGCGAGCCGTTCGACGTACTTCGCGATCACGTCCACTTCGACGTTGACCCGGTCACCGACCACATACTCGCCAAAGCGAGTCTCATCGTAGGTCGTCGGGATGATGGCGATGTCGAAGGTCCTGGCCTCATCGTCCAAGTCTGCGACGGTCAGGCTCACGCCGTCGATACTCACTGAGCCTTTTTCCGCAATGTACTGTTCATAGCCCTCGGGCTGGGCGACGGTAAACGTCCAATCCTCCCCAACCTGCTCGATGGCTTCGACGGTGGTCGTCGTGTCGACGTGCCCCTGAACGATGTGTCCGTCAAAGCTCCCATCGGCTGGCAGCGGTCTTTCGAGATTCATCCGGTCCCCAACCGCGACCGCGTCGAGTGTCGTTTTATCTAGGGTTTCGCTCGCGGTAAACAGCGTAAACCAATCGGCACCGTACTCCTCGACCGTGAGACAAACGCCATTGACGGCGATGCTTTCGCCCTTTTCGAAGGACCCGAAATCGGTCGTCTCGACCCGAATGCGGCGACCGTCTTCGTTCGTGGTGACGTCCGTGACCGTCCCAGTCGCTGCAACGATCCCTGTGAACATACGAAAATATGAAATTGTCAGAACCAAAGCCCTGTCCTTTCTCGATGAAATCGCTACTGGGTCAACGTGACCGTCGAGGCTTCCTGCATCGCGTCCTCGAGGGTCTCTTCGGTTGGTTGGCCGTGAAGGAGGACGTCTATCGGAAGTGTCGGAGCCCCGCCGATGAGGTTCTGCAGCATCACCAAGCGGTTTCGCGCCCGGCTCATCCCGACGTAAAAGACCCGTCGCTCGTTATCAGTGAGGTATGGAACCGTTCCACCTCGGTTCGGGAACTCCAACCCTTCAGGCAAGTCATCGCCCACACTCGCGGCCATCTGCTCGACGACCTTCTCCGTGAGGTCCGTCGCCACGTAGACGTGATCTGCCTCGCGTCCCTTAGCGCTGTGAATAGTCCCCACCCGAACGCGGTTCGGATCAGCGCCGAGGTAGTCCCCCTGGAAGTAGGCATCAATTGACTGGCGCTGTAATCGCGTGACCTTCCGAAGCATGTCAGCGGCAGCCGGCGGTTGGGGCATGAACGGGGCGTATTCGCTGACGAATCCGGGTTCGATGTCGAGGGTTTTGATGTCCTCAACCCCGGCCTCCTCCTCGCGCTCGTCGAGCGCATCTCGCATCTCGTTCCGATCACTCGTGCCAAAGGCCGAATCTTGCAGCATATCCACGAGTCGTCTGGCCTGTAACCCATCAATAGGATCGTCTTCGTTCAGGGCTTCGACGGCCCGGACGTAATCGGACAGTCGATCAGTCCAGAGGCGCTGGTCCGTCAGCGCCTTGAACGGGATGCCCTCGTCAATGAACTCTTCGACGAACTCGAAGAGTTGGTACCGGGCCCGAAACAGAACCATCACAGTCTCGTCCTCGGTGGAGTCGACGGCCCCTCTGACGTTTCGGACTAAATCCAACACCGAGGGACTCTCGATAGCCTCGACGGAGCCGCCTTCTGTGCGAGGGAGCAGGTTCTTCTCCTGGCGCTCCGAGATATGTTCGACTTCCTGTTGGACAACCTCCAGCACGTTCGAGGGGAGGCGGTGGGAGGTGTCGAGAATGACGTCCTCGCCCTCTTCTTCGAGGAGGAGTTTCGGGTCCGCGCCTTGCCAGGCGTAGACGACCTGGTCGTCGTCGCCGGCGATGAACACCGTCTCCATGTGGGGTTTCCACTCGTCATAGACCGCATACTGGAGTTGGGTAATGTCCTGAAATTCGTCGATGACCAGATGGTCCACGTTCGGAAGGAGGGATCGGTCTGACACGCGTTCGAGCATGTCGGCAAAGCCGACCTTCCCCTCAGATCCCTTGTAGGAACGCCAACCTCGTATCGCTTCGGGAATATCGATCCGGTCATCGTCAGTCGGCCATGTCGGCGTGTACTTGTTCCCGACCTGGGCGGTGGAATCGATGTCCGGCGGCAGGCGAACTTCGTCCTCGTTCCACTGAAACGGGATGTCGTACCAGTCAGCGACCTCACGCTGAGTGCGCTGGAGCCACTGACTCGTCGCGATGATCTTGTTCCCAAGCGTTGTCGATCGGGCCGTCCGACGCGAGCCCGAGGAATACTCGTCCTCGTAGGGGAGGCCGTAGTCCTCACAGAACTCCTCCTTCTCGGATTCGCCCACGACGTCCCCACGGGACAGGTTGAGAAGGTCGTAGGCTTTCGCGTGCATCGTCGAGACGTTTCCACGGAGGGCCCTGGGGTTCTCGTCCAGTCGTTCGGCCAGTCGTTCCCGAACTTCGGCGGCGGCCGCTCGGGTGTACGAAACCACGAGAATATCCCGCATTGTTACATCGTCTCGCTCGAGCAGGTCTTCCACCCGGTCAAGGAGTGCCGTCGTCTTACCGCTCCCGGGGCCACCGAAGAGACGGGTGACCACCGGTTCCGTATGACTCATCACACAATAACACGGCCGAGAGCCCTATAAGTGTCCTGACTTCAATCGTTATGACCGCCGCGTCGAACGAGCCTCGCGCACCTCCGCCCCGTCCCGTATCTTGTCCTCACAGTTCGGACAGACACGTGGTTGGGCCACTTCGTCGGGAGTAAATACCCGCACATACGCCTCGGTTACGAAGGATCCACAGTTTTGGCACTGGGGCATGTGTTCATGGAAGTATTGTGAATCTCTTGACTTAGATGTGCCGACTATTTGACCGGTTTTCGAAGCGAACCAACCCGATCGGCGCTCTCAAGCACCACTCTGTTTGGTTCTCCAAAACGGACTGGCTGGTCACTCGAGATTTCGACCGACGGAAACGAAGAACGGAGTTCGCGTCAACCGCCAGGCTGGTTACGGCGACCAACCACAAACCGAACACTCTGTCGCCGATACGTCGTGAAGGCCCCCACACTTCGGGCACTGCTTCTTGTTATAGCTCTGGTCCCAGGTTGCCGTTTCGTGACCGCGAGATTCTAGGAACTGGTCAATGAGACTGTCGTCGGGAGCCGCTGCCTTCGACATACAAGGTGTGTTAAGGTCTACCATCCACTTAACTGTACCGGGCCTCGGACAAAAATGCCGGTAGCAGGCCAAACAAGGGGTTTTTCAGTCGGTTCATGAATTGCGATGTTCGCGTCGAAAACCGGCCGATTCTTCGATTCTCTGCCGAACAGAGCCCTGAAAGTCAGACCTCGATGCCGTACAGGTCCCCGAACTTCCCGTCCACATACTCGATGAACGGATCGACGGTGAATGCACGACCGGTCGCCTGTTCAATGAGCGCGCCAGTCCGGTAGTGTCGCCCGTGACGATGAATCGCTGTTTCGAGCCACTCCGCCAAGGGTTCCGACTCACCGCTCGCAATCGACGCCCCCATGTCAGGTATATCGGCCGTGGCCGCGCCGTGAAGTTGGGCCGCGAGGACACTCCCTAGTGAGTAGGTGGGGAAATACCCGAAGTTGCCATGGCTCCAATGAATGTCCTGCAAAGCACCTTCTGACGGCTGCTCGGGGCGAACGCCGAGATAGTGCTCCATCTTTTCGTTCCAGACCGCCGGCACGTCCGCGACGTCGAGTTCGCCAGCGATCAGGTCCCGCTCGATCTCGAAGCGCAACACGATGTGAAGATGATAGGTAAGTTCGTCGGCCTCGACACGGATCAGCGAGTCCGGCTCGACGCGATTGACGGCTCGGTACAGCGTCTCCCCTTCATCAGGATCGATAGCCTGAACCCGGTCCGCCACCCGCTCGGCAAAATGCTGCCAGAACGAACGTGATCGGCCGACGTGGTTCTCCCAGAGCCGTGACTGAGATTCGTGGACGGTCAACCCACGGTCTTGACCGAGTGGAGAGCCGTAGGCATCATCCGGCAGTCCCAGTGTGTACCGTGTCCC
>JAGXLJ010000320.1 GCA_018334775.1 Halodesulfurarchaeum sp. | reverse complement strand
CTGCCGTCGTCGGCTACGGCTGTATGGGCGTCGTGTACGCCTACACGCTGAAGGTCAGGGATTATTACTGGCTCAAAGAGCATACGGAAACTCGATCGTGGCTCAACTACAGCAGCATTAGTGACGATTACACTGGGGACTTCGAGACCGACGAGATAGATGACTCAGAGACACCACCTGGTGAGGTTCCGGACGATGTGCCAGCACTCATCAGGAACCATCGCCACATCCAGTTTCTGGTGAACCTCCCGTCCGTCCACCATCCCGACAAATCACGGCCGCAGATCACCGTTATGGAGCGGACACACGACATTGCGTCTATCGGCGATCGTCCCGACGACTGGGCGGAACTCGTGGACAATGCCGCAGGCGAGGATAACAAGTGGCTCGACGTTTCCGACGACCGATGGCCCCCCGAGCGACGGAAGACGACGGCCCAGGACATCTCCCGGGCCCTGGGGAACGCGTTCCATCCCCTGAAAAACAAATCGAAGTGGGGCGGGACACTGGAATCGTTCTTCTTCAAACCCGCTGCCGACAACGAGCCGTTCGTGAAAAAGCGGACGGAGACCGCGTGGTACATCGCGCTTCGGCGGTTGCGTGACAAGATTCGCCGGAACAAGCGGGTCGAACTCACAACTCTCGTCAGGGAGGGTATCGCTACAGAATCCCAGGTGTCTAGTTTCGGGCTCGACCTGAGCGAAACCGTTCAGATCGGCTCCTTGCTGCGGCTTGGACTCATCAGCCAGGACGACTTCGAATCGATCCCCGACGAGAAGTTGAAGCCCGTTCCCCCGTCCCCACCGGCCATTTCGACGGACGTCGCGGTCCCGCTGCATCATCTGGAGGACGCGGTCGAGGAGGTCTTCGACATCGCCGACAACATCTATCAGGAACACGAAGTGGATCCATTCTGGCGCAAGGCAGCCCGTGGCATCGCACAATTTTTCGGTGGTGACGGACCTGAGCCGAGAGACGAGACGTTCAAGATCCACTTCGGGTCACCGATGGGGATCCGGTTCATCGCCCCGAGCGATCACTACCTTTCGGCGGCGTTCGATCAGTGGTCGGCGATGATCGAAGTCCCGTTCCCCGTCGAGGCAGCCAACGCCCAGTCGCGGCCGGCGGTCCCGAACGTCTCACAGTCGGAGATGATCGAGATCGCTAAGGACGCACTCACGGAGATCGAAACGACGCTGGTGCAGAAATACGACGGGCGTCCGCACATGGGCAAGTTCAACACGCTCGATCGATCGACGCTCACGCGCCTGTACGACAACTTCGAGGGCGACGGAGGGTGGTTACAGACCTACCGCCGGTTCAACTCCTTCGGCATCTTCGACAACGCCTGGACCGATCAGTTCGATATCAGCCAGGACGAATGAGTTACATCCCTCCAAACACACATATCGATACGATGAAATTCGAAATAGAACTCCCGGACAAGTACGCCGAGAAAGTCGAGGAGGTAGAGGCAGTCGAACCGACGATTCGCGATCAGATCGAGGTCGAGGTACTCCCGGAGGTGCTCCGGCTGATCAACGACGCCCACAGACAACTGCGGGAAAACGAGTCGACGTTCGATCCGCAGGGCGACAGGCAGGACTGACCGGAAAACCCGCCTCGAGTTACATCGAGTCGGCGGGACCATCTCTCGCCGAGGCGTCCCGAATGACCTCTTTGTCTTCGTGTCCATCCCTGGTCCCCGTGACAGTGTAGGAGACCTCGTAGTCGTCTGCGTCCGAACCCATGTCTTCGATGACGATCCGTTCGGCCGAACGCTCGGTCACTTGCGGATGTACTGCGTCCTTGCTGTGAGCAGTCACCTGCACGAGCAACGGCTCCTCGTCGCTGGTCACCCAGCCGAAATGTTCCGGAAGTTCGACCTCTGTGGAACCATCTCGGAGTTCCGCGAGACCGGACGTTTCCGTACGGGGTGTCCCGGACTCCGTCGCGGTGTAGACGACGTCTTTGTCACCGTCCTCCGACGCGACCGGGTGGACGAAGTTCTTACTCGGGGCGTTAATTGTCCCGTCCGACTCGATCGTGACAGTTCCGCTCGGCATCGAGAGTATCCACTCCTGATTGGATTCGTTGAAGTAATGGTAGGCCCTGGCGCTCCCGTCTATCGAGTAACCGTAGAAGGGCTGGCCCCCGCTCGTGTCGGTCGAGTCGATGTACATCCCGCCGAATCCGGGCGATTCCGAGCGGACACCGAACCGCTCTGCACCGGTGACCTGGATCGGGTTCGAACCGCCGAGAACTCCCCACTCGTTGTCACCGTCCAGTATCAACGACTGGCCGTTCGAGTCCATCCGTAGCGACCGGCCGGACCGTGCTGCCTGGATCGTTCCACCGGCGTTACCGTCGTCGTTGTGCATCGAGATGCTCGCGCGCGGATCGCTTTCGATCGCTACTTTCTCGGTGCCGTCTTCGTGCTTGATCGAGACGTCACCGGACTCGCCGGGTTCGGAACTGGACGTGCTGTCTTTCTCTTTGTCGCGATCGCCGCCCATCGCCCCGCCGAGCTCGAGAGTGCCGTCGTCTCTCCTCT
>JAGXLJ010000319.1 GCA_018334775.1 Halodesulfurarchaeum sp. | reverse complement strand
GCGGGACGGGTCGCCCACGGCACAGCAGACGCCCGGGACCTCAATGCAGTTGGAGAGACGCTTTCGGTGCTTCCGTCACTGGCCGAGACAGTTGCCGGTGACCCGGAAGTGGGCGCCTCCCCGGTCGCACGAACGATTGAAGGCCCTGACCTCGAGGCAGTCCGGGATTTGATCGACGAACTGGCGTCGGCAATCGCTGATGACCCGCCAAAGACACTCCGCGACGGTGGATTGTTCAAACGCGGGTACGACGACCGGCTGGACGAACTTATCGAGGAGTACGAGGAGGCCACGGCGTGGATCGACTCGCTGGCTGACCGGGAGAAGCGACGGCTCGGAATCACTCATCTCCAAACTGGGCGCAACCAGACTGACGGGTACTATATTCAGGTCGGTCGGTCGGAGACAGACGATGTCCCGGAGGAATACCGCGAGATCAAGGCGCTGAAAAACTCGAAGCGATATACGACTGAGGCCGTCGAAGAGCGAGAACGGGCCATTTTGCGTCTCGAGGAGCAGCGCTCGGAACTCGAATACGAACTGTTCGAGGAACTCCGAGAACGGGTCGGCGAGCGGACTGACCTCCTCCGTGCGGTTGGCGGGGCGCTTTCGGAGGTCGATGTCTTTGCCGGTCTGGCGACTCACGCGGTGGGGAACGACTGGACGCGACCCGAACTCGCGGACGGCGGAATCGACATCGAGGCCGGTCGCCACCCCGTCGTCGAACAGACCACCGAATTCGTTCCAAACGATGCGGCGTTGTTCGAGGACCGCCGCTTGCAACTTGTGACCGGACCGAACATGTCCGGAAAGTCGACCTACCTCCGACAGACGGCACTGATCGTCCTTCTCGCGCAGATGGGGAGTTTCGTGCCGGCCGATGGGGCCCGGATCGGGCTAGTCGACGGGATCTATACACGCGTCGGGGCCCTTGACGAACTCGCCCAGGGTCGTTCGACGTTTATGGTCGAGATGCAGGAACTGTCGAACATCCTTCATTCTGCGACCAGTGACTCGCTCGTCATTTTGGACGAGGTCGGCCGGGGAACCGCGACCTACGACGGTATTTCGATCGCCTGGGCCACAACAGAATATCTGCACAATCAGGTTCGGGCGAAGACGCTTTTTGCCACGCACTACCACGAACTGACGGCTCTTGCCGACCACCTGGACAGCGTGGTCAACGTCCACGTCGCAGCCGATGAGCGGGATGGAAACGTGACCTTCCTCCGGACAGTAAGAGACGGCGCCGCAGATCGGAGTTACGGGATTCACGTCGCGGATCTGGCTGGGGTGCCAGACCCGGTCGTCGGTCGAGCCGAGACCGTGCTGGAAAAACTCCGAGCCGAGAAGGCGATCGAGGCCCGCGGTGGCGAACCGATTCAGACTGTGTTCGATGTGGGGCAGGGGGAGTTCGTCGCCGAAAATGAGGCCGACACCGAAACCGAGGATTTGGACCTGATCGACTCGGCGACCCGTGAGGTGCTTCGGGAACTGGAAACGCTTTCAGTCTCGGAAATGACTCCCGTAGAGGTGTTGACGAAAGTCACGACCTGGCAGGAGTCCCTGGAGGACACAGATGACTGATATCACCAGGCTGGACGACGCGACGATCTCGAAGATCGCCGCGGGTGAGGTGATCGAACGACCCGCGTCGGTCGTGAAGGAACTCGTCGAGAACAGCCTCGATGCGGGTGCGAGCCGGATCGAGGTCACCGTACACGGTGGGGGAATCGACCTGATTCGCGTGGCTGATGACGGCCAGGGGATGTCCGAGGAGGGGGTACGGCGCGCCGTCGAACAACACACGACGAGCAAGATCGGGTCGATCGACGACCTTGAGGCTGGCGTAGGAACGTTGGGATTCCGGGGCGAGGCGTTGCATACGATCGGTGCGGTCTCCCGTCTGACTATCGAAACCCGGCCACAGGACGGCGCCGACGTCGGCACCGAAGTCCGGGTTGAGGGCGGAGAAGTGACGGATTTGGCCCCTGTCGGCCGCGCTCCCGGGACCACAGTGACCGTGGCTGACCTGTTTTTCAATACACCGGCTCGCCGGAAATATCTCAAACGCGAGTCCACCGAATTCGGTCATGTGAACCGGGTCGTCTCCCGCTATTCACTCGCGAATCCGGACGTTGCCATCTCACTCACTCACGCCGATCACGACGTGTTCAGGACACCTGGGAGCGGTGACCTTCAGGAGGCGGTGCTCTCGGTTTACGGCCGGGATGTTGCAGAGAGCATGATCGAAGTTGATGTGTCCCCAGATGGTCCGGTGTCGGGTGTTTCGGGGGTTGTAAGCGACCCGGAAACGACACGAAGCGGGGCCGAATACGTCTCCACGTACGTCAACGGTCGCTATGTGAGGGCGGATTCGCTCCGATCGGCCATCCTCGACGCCTACGGAAAGCAACTGGCTGCTGATCGCTATCCCTTTGCGGTCCTCTTCCTGTCTGTCCCGGCCGAGACCGTCGACGTGAACGTCCATCCGCGAAAAATGGCCGTTCGGTTCGACGACGAAACCGTAGTCATCGACGCCGTTACGGATGCG
>JAGXLJ010000318.1 GCA_018334775.1 Halodesulfurarchaeum sp. | reverse complement strand
CCCGAACTCCTGGTCCCCCTCTTGCGCATCCTCACCCACTCCAAGCGCGCAAGTGAACAAGCGCCGGTAGCGGCAGTGATCGCCAACCTGGAACATGAGTCCCCCCTCGTTCGGGGTGCCGCCTGTGGAGTCTTGGGGAAGTATGGCTGGCGCGGAGTGGTTCGGGATCAGGTAGATTTGATCGTCGACGAACTCTTCGATGACGAATCGGCCTACGTCCGTATCAAAGTCTACGAGATGCTGGGCCGGTGGGGGGACGCAGCGGCCCGCGCAAAACTTGCTTTTGCGGCAGAGAGCGAGACGAATTCGAGAGCTCTCTTTACAATAGCCAGGAACCTGGGCGAGCGTGACAGTCAGTCCTTCGGCCCACGAGGCGACCATACACTCGCGAGACGGTTTTCGACCTGGGCGGAGGTCTCTGCTTTGGACACCATTCACCAGCCTCTACCGCCATGATTCGCCCATTCGTGGCATGGGTTGTAGTCTGGTCTGCGATCATTGTACTGGCGATATATGCACTTGTGAATGCGTATTATCTCATTGTCCACGCCGTCTCCCTGTTGGAACTTCGGCAGAACGTTCAGGAGCGTCGCGTTAATCCGTCTCATCAACCCTTCGAGAGTCCATTTCTCCCTGGCATCGCGATCATCATCCCGGCTTTCAACGAAGCCCAGACGATCAGGAATACTGTTCGATCTTCGCTGGATCAGAGTTACCCGAACACTCGGGTTATCGTCGTCAATGATGGATCCACCGACGCGACACTCCAAGTTCTGCAATCCGCATTTGATCTCTCCGTTGTTGATGAGTCCCCACCGTGGGATCTCAACTGTGAACCCATTGAAGGGATTTTCCAGTCTGAATCGATTCCCAACTTGATGGTGATCGACAAGCAGAACGGCGGGAAAAGCGACGCACTCAATGCTGGCATTTGGCTCACCAATCAGGACCTATTCTGCGCTATCGATGCCGACTCACTGATCGACAAGGACGGGCTGTGGCATGCGGTCATTCCGTTTTTGAATGATCCCACCAGAACCAAGGCTTCCGGCGGGACCGTCCGAGTGGCGAATGGATGTTCATTCACTGGCAGCCAAGTCACGGACGTTCGAGTGTCAAAACGGTTGCTCGTAGGGCTCCAGGAAGTGGAGTATTTGCGGGCTTTCTACTCCGGTCGCCTCGGTCTCTCCAGACTCGGCTCACTCCTCGTCATCTCCGGGACGTTTGGCCTGTTCCGGACCGACGCAGTCCGAACTATCGGCGGGTATAGCCGGTCGACTGTAACCGAGGACCTGGACCTGGTGGTTCGCCTCCATCGGCACATGTTACAGCAGGACGTAGATTACCAGATTTCGTTCGTGCCGGAACCGGTCGTCTGGACCCAGGTCCCAGAGACCGCGAAGGACCTCAGCACGCAACGTCGCCGATGGTACCGGGGGTTGCTTGAAACCGCGACCAATCACCGAGATATGATCGGCAATCCAACGTTTGGAATGCTTGGGACGGTCGCGATCCCGCTGTATCTCTTGAGTGAGGGAATTGGGCCACTCGTCGAGACATACGGGTACATTATCGTCCCCATAGCGTTCCTCCTCGGTATCGTCGACGTATCTTTTTTTATAACATTTCTTTTGCTCATTATTGGAATCGGTAGCCTCCTCACCTTCTTCAGTCTGATAAGTGAGGTGTGGGGCTATCAACAATACCGAAGACCCTCTCAGATCGGACTGCTGATTGGGTATGCCATCCTCGAGAACTTCGGATACCGGCAGTGGAAGGCAATCACAGCATTTCGTGGTCTGGTTGACTTCTTCCAAGATCGACCGAGTTGGGGCGTTATCGAACGCCATCCGTTCGACGAGGAGCCATCGGAATAACTGGAACCCCTCCAGCCGCGTGAGACTGGCAGTCGGGCCGAGAGCCTGGCTTGCTCGTCCCCTGGGAGACTTCGCCAGGAACCCCGTTTCGGAGGGATGTAGACCAGCCTCACGACAACTGCGAGAGTGGCTGGTTCTTTGCATCGCTGAAACGGCCTAATAGTTGCTCACGAGCGACGATCGTACCCAATACGGGTCGAAGTTCTCGACGAGATTCCCGCCCGTTGGAGCCCCATCATGGTGAGGCCCACGTTGATGAATCCACCCAAGAGCTTGGAGCTCCGAACGGATGTGTGTCGGTGAGCCCGGATGCCAGGACGAAACGAGAACTTACGGGGCAAGACCTTTGTCCCGACCGGCCGACCCTTGACCATGGCCCCGGAAACCCAGGTACGGGGGCTGGAGGAGCCGATCCGCATCCTGGAGATTGACGGTACCGTTCAAGACGACAGCGCGGTCCCCGACATCGACGAGGGGGTGCTCGTGACGATGTACGAGCAGATGCGCCTTGCGCGGACCCTCGACGAGCGGGCCTCGACGTTGCACCGACAGGGGCGGATGGGTACCTATCCGCCGCTCCGAGGCCAGGAGGCGGCTCAGGTCGCCTCGACTCACGCGCTGGCCGCCGAGGACTGGATCAGCTACCAGTACCGCGAGCACGGTACGCTGGCGGTTCGC
>JAGXLJ010000317.1 GCA_018334775.1 Halodesulfurarchaeum sp. | reverse complement strand
GGGGCCACTGAACGGTTTCGCGCAGCCGCTCTTTGGTCTCTTTCAGGCCGCCGACCTCCTCCCAGGTGACGTCTGGAATTTCGACGAAGACCTCTCGAAGACCCGACGGAGTGATACCTTTCATCGCTTCCCTGAAGTCGTCGTCCCGGACGGTCAGGTCCTCGAGGATCTCGGCGTCGATTTCGTCGGCTTCCAGGTCGATCTGTGGTCGAATGCGCCGAAGGGCGTTCATCGCGGCTTCCTTTGCCAACTGTTCGATGTCGGCGCCCACGTAGCCGTGTGTATTTTCGGCGTATCGGTCGATATAGATGCTCTCCTCCAGGGGCATCCCTCGCGTATGGACCTGGAAGATCTCTTTACGGCCCTCCCGGTCTGGGACGCCGACCTCGATCTCCCGGTCGAATCGACCGCCTCGACGGAGCGCGGGATCGATGGCGTCCACTCGGTTCGAGGCTGCGACCACGACGACATCGCCCCGCTCTTCGAGACCGTCCATCAGCGAGAGCAACTGGGCGACGACCCGCCGCTCCACGTCCCCGGACGTTTCCCCGCGCTTGGGGGCAATTGAGTCGATTTCGTCGATGAAGATGACGGCCGGAGCCTTCTCCTCTGCCTCTTCGAAGACCTCCCGGAGTTGCTCCTCACTCTCGCCGTAATACTTCGACATGATCTCCGGCCCGGAGATCGTCTGGAAGTGAGCGTCGATCTCGCTGGCCACCGCTTTCGCGATGAGGGTTTTCCCCGTTCCTGGGGGCCCGTGGAGCAGCACGCCTTTTGGCGGTTCGATCCCCAGTTGCTGGAAGAGCTCAGGGTGACGCATCGGCAACTCAATCATCTCACGGACCTGTTCGAGTTCGTTGTCCAGGCCGCCGATGTCTTCGTACGTGATGCTCGGGGTCTGGGTGTCGGCAGGTTCGGCGCCCGACCCGACCTCCTCTGCCGGCTGTTCGCTGACGCGGACATCAGTGGAGTCGGTCACAACGACCGTTCCATCAGGGTCTGTTTCCGCGATCTTCAGCGGAATCTGTTGCCCGGAGACCGCAGCCATACCCCCGAGTCCGAGGGAGACGTGGACGGTTTGGCCGGTTGTGACCGGTCGTCCCGAGAGTTTATCCCGAATCATCGGTTCGATGTTTCCGCGGATCCGGAGGTTCTGCGGGAGCGCGATGGTCACGGCGGTCGCTGGTTTGATTTCGGCTTTGGTGACTTTGACCCGATCATCGATACCGACGTTTGCTTCTTGCCGGAGGCGGCCGTCGATTCGGATGACGTTATTCCCCTCGTCTTCGGGATAGCCTGGCCAGACACGGGCGACGGCTTTTCCTTGTTGGGGACCTTCGAGAAGGATGTAATCGCCATTTTCGAGGTCTAACTCCTCCATCACACGTCTGTCGATGGCCGCCAGGCCTCGCCCGGCGTGCTTTTGCTTGAGCGGTTTGACGACGAGTTTGAGCGGGTCGCTCATTGGCCTCTCACCTCGATGGTGAGGACGCCGTTCGTGATAAACGTATCCGCCTCTCCCGTCTCCGGAAGCTCGAGCTCGAACTGGGACTGGCCGTTTCCGTGTTCGAGGACGATCAGCGCAACGTCATCGAGCAGGTCGACGCTGGCGTTGTCAACCCACGGGCCGAGATCCACGACGATCCTGGTTCCCCACTCGAACTCGTCTCGCCGCATCGGTACATCCGACAGTATCTCAGCATTTGGTTCCATGGTGATGACTCTCCGTAACTCGTTCTACTATTTAAATCTGTTGGGTAACAATCCAGTGAAGGCGGCGGTTTATGTTTTCGCTAGTGGTGTTGCGGTTCCAACCCAGTTGAACCCGCGCGGGTTCCCTGATCTCAGTTTCCTGGGAAACTTCCGTCTTTGACGGCCCTCCGATAGTCGCCGATTGCCGACCGCATTTCCCCGGCGACGTCACCGAACTGCTTGGAAAACGGGGGTGTTTTTTCAGTCAACCCAAGGACGTCTGCCAGAACGAGCACCTGCCCGTCGGTGTCCGGACCTGCTCCGATCCCGATCGTCGGGACATCGACGGCCTGGGTCACCGACCGCCCGACTGAGTTTGGAACGTGTTCGATGACGACCGCGAATGCCCCAGCATCGGCATGGGCCTTCGCGATTTGTTCAATTTCGGCGACTTCGGACTCGGTAGTGCCCTTCTGTCTCAGTCCGCCTTCCTGATGGGCATGCTGGGGGCGGGTCCCGACGTGAGCCATCACCGGAATTCCTCGGTCGGTCAGTTGTTCCGTGAGCGATTCCGTATGGGGGCCGCTTTCGAGTTTGACGGCATCGGCGCCGACGTCTTTCAGCATGCGACCACAATTACGGATGCTCTCACTCAGATCTACTCCGTAGGAAAGAAACGGCATGTCCGCGACGACTGTGATTTCTGTTGTCCCTCTAATTACTGCGGCCGTGTGACGCTCCATTTCGGCCAGGGTCACCGGGAGGGTCGAGTCGTAGCCGAGCACAGTGTTTCCGAGACTATCCCCAACGAGAATGATGTCAACCCCGCTTTCCTCGATTAGCCGCGCCGTCGGGGCGTTGTCTCCCC
>JAGXLJ010000316.1 GCA_018334775.1 Halodesulfurarchaeum sp. | reverse complement strand
GTTGGGCCGCCGTACTCACCTTCGGTGCTGGCGATTCTGGTGACTCTTCCGGCCTTTGGCTATGCGGAGGAGGACTTCCGGACGCTGCTGAAGCGGTTGTTCGGTGGAAATGGCGAGTAGGTCTCTGACGTGGATTGGTGAGGGTTGTACTGGCCGAGTCAGTCGGGCACAGCATCGTCAGTAACGCACCACATTCGAAGAAAACGAACGGCCACGGAGTCGTGGGCTTCACCCGCGGTGTCTCCGCAGGTACAGCGAGCGGGACTGCGGACGGATGTTAGTCCTTTCGGCGGAGTGCGAACAGGGCTGCACCGATGAGTGCCAGGATCAAGAGCCTCATCGTGAAGCCCGGCGAGTCGGTCGTCATTTCCGTAGGTGTCTGCACTTCGGGTGTCTCTTCGGCCTCAATAACGTTACTGTCGTCTTCTGTCCAATGACCTGCACCGTGGGGCTCGTGATGTTGGTCTTGCCAGCCTCGTTTTTGACTGTCACTTCGAAGGTAACCTCGCCTGGCGAGTCAAAGCTGTAGGAGAGGGTTTCTTTGCCCTCGACCGGTTCACCAGTAACGGTCCAGTTGTAGTCGACGACCTCGACCAATTCGTCAGTTGATTCGGTCGCGTTGGAAGTCGCTCACACCATCATATAAAGCCTTCCACCACCAGTCCAACAATCCCAGAATTGGGAACGCTTCGAACCCTCAGTGGTCACTATCAATTATAAATATTTACGCAAAACACTTATAACAAATACCGACAGTAGTTGTAGTATGGTATCAGTTGGCGACATGCAAATGATCGAGCCGGATGGTCCATACGCCGAGATGATGACCCAACTCGTCGATGCGACCGAGGATGAACTCCGGCTCGTGTTCCAGTACGACTCCGAATCAGTCGACATCTCGTTCCTCCGCGAAGACCTGTTGAGTGAGGACATGGTCCCGCGGGTTGATGAGTTGCACAGCCGCTCGAAAATCATCGAAACCAGCCCGACAGAAGACACCGAATCGAACTACGGCGAACTCGAAGCCAACATCTCCGTCTACGAAGACACATTCGTCCTTCAATTCATTGGCCAGGAGGGCGACGGAATGGTCGCGGTTGCCGATCGGGATGGGGGTGGCCTCGTCCGAAAGGTCTTCTAACCTCGAGTCAATCGAATCGGCCGTCGCCGCATCCTCTCCGTTTCGAGTCGCGGTCGCCACTTGCTACAACGACGCCGATACCTTGGTTCAAGACCTTCCAGTCCCAATTAAATCCTATGACTGCTGATTCCTGGACTGAAGCCGCGATTCCCGACCTCTCCGGACGGACTGCGATCGTCACTGGAGCTAACAGCGGGATCGGGTACGAAGCGACGGATATGCTTGTAGCGAATGGGGCCCACGTGGTGATGGCTGTCCGAAACCAAGAGCGGGGCGAGGCTGCTGCCGAGGACATTCGAGGCGGACTCCCTGGCTCGTTCACCGTTCGAACCCTCGATCTCGCCTCCCTCGATTCGATAGGGTCCTTCTCTCAGGAGATCCAGACCGAGTACGACCAACTCGATTTCTTATTCAACAACGCCGGAGTGATGGCGATCCCCCGCAGTGAGACCGAAGACGGCTTTGAAACCCAATTCGGCGTGAATCATCTCGGACATTTTGCTCTGAGTGCCCAGTTATTGGATCTCCTCATCGCAGGGGACCAGGAAAGTCGGATTATCACACAGAGTAGCGGGATGCACGAACGCGGGGTTATCGATTTCGATGACCTCCACCACGAGCAGTCCTACGACAGGTGGGACGCATACGGCCAGAGCAAACTTGCGAACGTGCTGTTTGCCTACGAACTCCAGCGTCGCCTCGAGCGGACAGAACTTGAGTCTGTCAGGAGTGTTGTCACACACCCCGGGTATGCGGATACGAAACTCCAGCAGCGCGGCCCCGAACAGGATGGATCGACGCTTCGGCTGTGGCTGATGAAACTCGCAAACACGCTATTCGCCCAATCAGCGCGCGCGGGTGCGTGGCCAATGCTCTACGGAGCAATTGCGCCGTCGATAGAGGGCGGTGAGTATGTTGGGCCGACAGGACTCTTGAATATGCGCGGGAATCCGGGGGTTCAGGAATCCAGTGACCGGTCGTCTGACGAAGAGGTCGCCGAGCGGTTGTGGGAGGTTTCGGAGTCGGAGACTGGCGTCGAGTTCCAAATCGAGTGAGTCACTCGGCAGATTTTTCTTTCTGGTCTTCGATTTCCACTGCGACCTCGTTTCGGCGCATGAACGGCGGCGTCCACGGATCGTTGTAGCGAAGGAGGAACGGTTCGCCAGTCGTTTTATAGCCTTCTCTTTCGAGCGTGTCGAGCAGCCGAGATCGATAGGTTCGAACACGCCTTTCTGGGGCGTACCATGAGAACTGCACCGCGGCCAGGGTTCGAGCTGGCTCTTCTCGAAGGGTGACGTCAGCGTCGGTCGGCTTCGGTGCTGATTCCATGTCGTACGTTGCTGGGAGGTAAAACCCCATTTGCATGATGTCCTCATCAGCGGATTCCGTTCGAACGGGTGCAGTCATCGAAATGGAGGTGCCGCTGGTCG
>JAGXLJ010000026.1 GCA_018334775.1 Halodesulfurarchaeum sp. | reverse complement strand
GTATTTTTCATCCGGTATCTCCTCACTCCAGGGTGTCAGCACTGCATAAACGCCATCCATTTCTTCGGCGGAGCTCGTATCCATGGCCTTCACATACCCATGGGCGATCTCGGAGCGAACGATCTTGCCCGAAGCGATGTCCTGGAACTCGTACTCGTAATCGGCGGTGTACTTGACATCTCCTGTGACGAACTTTTTCGCATCCATTTTTGGATCGTCACTTGAGACGACGTCAAAGTCCGGCACGGTAGTATCCGACTGTTCGCTTTCGGTCGACGACGATTCCTCCGTGTCAGGTTTTGGGGCGGGTTTCTGACTCATTGGATTAAAGCTCGTCCGTGTTCGGGTCGATTGCGCCGCCGTCCGAGGCGACTTTTTTTCCCTGCATCCGTTCGGCCGCGTCGAGGACGGCCTCAACATTCTTCTTATATCCCGTGCACCGGCATAAAACGCCGTCAAGGGCTTCCTGCACTTCAGATTTGGTTGGATCTGGGTTCTCCCGAAGGAAGCTGATGGCAGTCATTAACATGCCGGGGGTACAAAACCCACACTGGGTTGCCGAGTTATCGATGAACGCCTGCTGGACTGGGTGCAGGTCATCCTGGCTCCCGAGGCTTTCGATTGTTTCGACATCAAAACCATCCGCTTGCACAGCCGGCGTGACACAGGATTCACGGATTTCTCCATCGACGAGAACGCGGCACATCCCGCAACTTCCGGTATCACAAGACTTGTTCGTCCCTGTATAGCCGATCCGCCGAAGCACGTCGAGCAAGGACTCGGTTTTCGACACCTCTACCGTCCGTTGCCCACCGTTTATTGTGAGTTCTATCTCCATGGAAATGGCACTGGGGTGACCCCAAGACGGTATATAATCTTGCCGCATTTCTTAAAGTCATTATGTTGTTCCTTACGAACTTGGAATCGGCTGCCGATCCCAGAAACTATTTTTGTCGCTGATACAATATGAACATATGACAGTATTTGCCGAGATCGAGGACCTTGTGGCAAAGGGGGAGCCCGTCGCGGTCCTCACTATCGTCGACAAGGAAGGAAGCGCACCACGGGAGATCGGGGCGCGAATGGCCGTCTCACCTGATGAGGCGGTTGGGACTATCGGGGGTGGGACGGTCGAATCATTGGCCGTTGAAAGCGCCAGGGAAATTCTGACCGGGGAAGCCGAACCGGGGACTCGTACCTACGAGCTCCGACCGGAGGGAAACACAGGGATGGTTTGTGGCGGGTCGATGGATGTTTTCATCGATCTGGTTCGGGGACAACGAAGGCTGTTCATCGCCGGTGGGGGACACATCGGCGAGGCGCTCGCAGAGATGGCCCAAGTGATGGAGTACGAGGTAGTCGTAATCGACGATCGGGAGGAGTTTACCGACCTATCCCGTTTCCCTGACGGCGTCGAGGTGATCAACGGGGATTACTACGACGACCTGATTAAACAGCCTATCACCCGGGAATCTGCTGTTGTCGTCGCCACGCGGAGCAACGCCTACGACCGCAATGCCGTCCAGGCGGCGCTTGATGGGGGCGCAGGTTACACCGGTCTTGTGGCCAGCGAAACGAAAACTGAACACGTCCTCGATGGGTTGCGTGAGAAGGGATACGGTGAGGCAGAACTCGCTGGTATCCGTGCGCCGGTCGGGTTAGACCTGGGGGGAAGCTCACCTGAGGCCCTGGCACTCGCCATTCTCTCCGAGGTCCAGGCTGACTTCTACAATGCGTCCGCCACCCGTGAGGATGCGTTTTCGCTCGACGATCTGGCGGTGGTTCGGGGTGGTGGTGACCTCGGGACGGGGGTCGCATACCGGCTCCATCAAGCCGGATACCCGGTCGTTATTACCGATGTTAAACGACCGACGGCCGTCCGTCGGGCCGTGGCATTCGCTGAAGCCGCTTACGAGGACGAAGTTGAAATCGAGGGGACCGTTGGTCGGCTCGTCGCGAATGCCGATGATGCCGTCAGGGGGCTGCGTGACGACGAAGTAGCTGTTCTGCAGGACCCTGACGCCGAAATCGCTACGGAACTCGACGCCGCCATCCTAATCGACGCGATCATGGCGAAAGGCAAATTCGACACGGGAACGCGACGGGACGACGCGGACATAGTTATTGGCCTCGGCCCTGGCTTTGAGGCCGATGGGGATGTAGACGCGGTCGTCGAAACAGATCGGGGTCACGAACTCGGTCGGGTCTATTATGAGGGCACTGCGACCGAGTACAACGGCGAGCCTGGCGAACGGCGGGGCTTTACCCACGAACGCGTGCTTCGATCCCCGACAGCCGGGACCTGGGAGACTGAGGTCGCTATTGGAGACATTGTTGAGGCCGGCGACACAATCGGATTCGTAGGGGATGATCCGGTTGAGACCGAGATCGATGGTATCGTCCGCGGGCTGGTCCACGAAGACGTCTCCGTAGAGAAAGGCGCTAAAATGGGCGACGTCGATCCGCGAGGACAAGATGTTGATCCAGGAAAGATCTCGGATAAGGCTCTGGATCTTGGGGGCGGGGTCCTAGAAGCAGTGCTGCGTCTCTCCTAATTCGACCGTCCGAATTAAATTTCTTCTATTGTCGGGTCGTCGATGGTGACACCCTCACCCGGTACCACACGACCGACTTCACGGTAGAAGACGTCTCTGGCCTCTAGTTCGGCCTCCAAATCGGCGGCACCGTCTGATTCGACAGCCATGAGCAGCCCGCCACTGGTTTCGGCGCTGTCGCCGTCGAGCAAACCATAGCCGAACATTTTGGAGAGCGGGGCCGTGCCCCCGACGACTGGGATATGGGTGATTTCCAGTCCGACACCGGAGTTATTGGCGACCTGTTTGGACTGACCTCGTAATCCGAAGCCGGTGATGTCGGTCGAGGCGGTGACCGGGGCGGATTCGAACGCTTTGGCTGCGTCGCGATTGGGCGTCTCCATCCACTTGAGGGCGTCTGCGCCGATCGCTTCGATGTCACGATCCGTCGCCTCCTGCACCTGGTCTCCGAACTCGCCATCTTTTACCCGCAAGGCGCCCATCGCTGGCTGGGTGCCGAGCGGTTTCGTGAGATACAGGACGTTGCCTGGCGACGCCTCCCGGGTCGTCACGAGGGACTCTGGTGTTGCGACGGCATTGACGGCAGCCCCGGCAAGTGGCCACGGGTTGATGACCGTGTGCCCCCCGACGACGACTCCCTCCATGTCGGCAACAGCGTCGACGATTCCAGAGAGAATGTTGATAGCGTACTCGGTAATCTCTTTTGGAACACCAAGCACGACCATGAACGATAGTTGTTCTGTGGCCCCCTTTGCATAGGCGTCGCTGGCGGCATTGGTGACCGCCACACGCCCATACTCGTAGGGATCATCGATGATTGGGGTGAAGTAATCAATCGTCGAAACGATAGCCAGGTCGTCGGTCACCTTTCGGGCGGCCGCGTCCTCGCCGACCCCGAACACCAGTTCGTCCCGATCCGTATTCAGGCCTGTCTTTTCGAGCAGTCCCACCAGGTCGCTCTGTCCGAGCTTGCAGGAACAGCCGTGAAGGTCGGCATACTCAGTAAGCGCGACGGGCGGTTTTTCGCGGTCTCTTTCGGCTACAGAACGGCCCATTTTTAGGAGTCCATTACTGGGCCTTTCGCCTCGTCCGGTACAACGATGCGCAGCGTGAACAGGTCCCCATCACCTGACTCTGCTTCAGCGGTTTCGTACCCGTGTTTCTGGCAGGTTCGCTCGATGTTGTCCCGGGCGGGCGGATAATCGGCCGTCACGAGGAGGCTTTCCCCGGGCTCCATTTCCTCGAGGTTGTCTCGGACGATCAGTGCCGGGCGCGGACAGATCTCACCCGTGACGTCGATTTCCTGGTTCATCGACTCCATCTTTGCGTTTTTTACGCATAACCTTGACGGGAGTGATTTTCACGTCCCAAACGGGCACCTTAGAAACCGTTTTGACCATCAATTTGATAGGCGCGTCCGCGCAACTCTCAGTTATGGATCTGGCCCATGCTATCCATCTCGGCGACCAGGAGCTGGTTTCATTTGTCGGTGCGGGTGGAAAGAAAACCTCGATGGCTCGGTTGGCAGAGCAGGGTCAGGGAACCTGCCGTGTCGGCTATACAACGACAACGCACATGCCTCCACCCGAGGCCTTTACCATTGTCGTTGACAAGCCAGCGGAAATCTCGGATCGGATCGAGGCCACCGCCACCGCGGCAGATCCCATCGCCTTTGCGAGCAAGCGAATCGAGAATCCTGCCCGCGTCGACGCAAAGGTAAACGGATTTGATCCGGGGACGATCGATTCGATCTACGAGTCTGGCCGCCTCGATTGGATTCTCGTCAAAGCGGATGGTGCACGAATGCGTGAATTCAAGGCCCCAGGTGCAGGCGAGCCTGTCGTTCCATCGCGGACCACCCTCTTGGTGCCGGTCGTGTCGGCCAAAATATTCGGGACAACACTCTCAGAAGAGGCGGTCCATCGTCCCGAACGGGTGGCCGATATCGCCGAGATCCAATTGGGCGCAGAAGTAACTCCTGAAATCGTCGGTGCAGTGATCGCGGACGACCTTGGCGGTTTGAAAGATGCTCCATCAACTGCACGAGTCATCCCGATGATCAACAAAGCCGACGGCCCTGAGAGCCAAGAATTAGCACAGGGAGCACTTAAATCGGCATTTTCCCGAACGAATCGATTCGAAGCTGGTCTTGTTACCTCCTTTGAAGCGGACTTTATCGAACGCATTTCACCCAGCAACTGACCTGGTCTTGAACAGCCCGGTCCAAAAGGTCTGTAATATCGTGAAACCCGAATTCAAAATCAGTCTAACTGATTGAGCGCGGCCGAAATTTTCTCTGCGGTAATCGGTAATGTTGAAATACGTATCCCAACTGCGTCCCGGATGGCGTTGCTCAAAGCTGGTGGAACACCATTTGTTGGGAGTTCGGCAATCGACTTTGCTCCAAACGGTCCCGTCGGCTCGTGGGTTTCGACGAGAATCGTTTCCATCGGGGGATGATCGGTAGACCGCGGCATCCCGTACTGTTTGTACGAGATCGTTTTCGGAACACCTGTATCGGTGAACTCGTAGCCGGCCCCAGTTGCAAGTTCGAGGCTCATTGATTGGCCTCCCTCGATTTGTCCCTCTGCAAGGGGTGGGTTAATTGCGACTCCGAGATCCGCAGCAAACACCAGTTGGTTGATATCGAACTCGCCGGTCTGGTCGTTGACGGTCACATCAACAAACTGAGCTCCGAACGGTGGTGGGGACTCGTCTGTCGAATGGCTGGCTTCGCCCATAATATGCTCCCGTTCGTCTTCGCCGTACATCGATTCGTAGCCGATTTCCTCGAGAGAGACATGGTCGCCTGACTGCTCGTCAGTGACATCGCCTCCTCCGACTGAAAGGCGGTCTGGAGAGGTCTCCAACATTCCAGCAGCCCATGTGAGCACCCGTTCTTTGGCGTTTTCTGCTGCTTTCTTTACTGATTGACCGGTAATATAGGTGGTCGAAGAGGCGTATGCTCCGTAATCAAAGGGGGAGATGTCTGTATCCGAGGAGTGAACAACGATGTCCCCTGGAGCACACCCCAGGACTTCACTGGCGATTTGACTCACCATTGTATCAGTGCCAGTCCCAGTATCGACGCCACCCACTTGCAGAATAAATGTGCCATCCTCGTTCATCTTTATGTGAGCGGCCCCGAGCTCGGCCCCAGCTACGCCACTACCCTGTCCCACGAGCGCGACTCCGATTCCCCGATTCTGGTTTGGGTCGTCGGGCTGGTCGACGTCATCGTATCCAACCGCCTCTCGGCCTCGTTGGATACACTCATCGAGTCCACACGAGCGAATGCGACGGGCGTGTTTCTCGTCGTCCCCTAGTATTGCAGCAATCTCGTCAAGGTCGCCTTCCCTGACATGGTTTTGCTGCCGGAACTCGATGGGGTCCATTCCAAGGTCTCGTGCCACCTCGTCCATGTGGCTCTCTACTGCGAAGTGTCCCTGTGGCGCCCCATACCCACGCTGGGCGGCGGCAATCGGCAGATTAGTATGAACGATGTCTCCGGCAAACCGGACGTTATCGACGTTTGGGTAGAGTGGAAGCGGTTTCGTGCCCACGTTGCCTGCGACGGTCATTCCATGGGGACCATAGGCTCCCGTATTCGAAAGGACGTCCATTTCCATTGCTTCAAGGGCTCCCTCATCGCTGACGGCTGTTTTCATCCGGATCTGCATTGGGTGCCGACTACGGATCGCGTAGAACTGTTCTTTCCGAGTCGTCTCGTAGATCACTGGGCGATCGGCTGCGATCGATAGTGCCAGTGTAATCGGTTCGATAACCATCGCCTGTTTCGAGCCGAATCCGGCTCCGATTCGTGGTTTCTCGACGCGGATATCTCGTATCGGGATGTCGAACAAGTGAGAGAGTTGTCGCCGGGTATGGTAGGGCACCTGTGTACTCGTTATCAGGTGATACCGGTTGTCCTCGTCACGCCTGGCGATCGTGGTATGAGGCTCTGGGACACAGTGGGATTGATAGGGTGTTTCCCACTCGGTTTCCAGAACGTGCTCTGACGAATCAGTGGCCTCTGTTACATCACCGATTTCGCCCTCAAAACTTGATTGCCGATTGTTCTCGTAATTTGCCCCAGGTTGTTTGTTCTCGATTTCGTCCGAATCGTGGATCTGTGGCGACTCCGGATCCATCGCCACCCGATAATCCAAGATGGGATCGAGTTCCTCGTATTCAACATCGATTTTCCTGGCTGCACGATCTGCGGTCTGGGAATCAGTGGCGGCCACTGCAGCGATCGGATCCCCGACCATACGAACCTTCTCTCGTAGCACTCGCAGGTCCCAGGGAGTGGGTTCCGGATACCCTTGGCCGGCACTCGTATACACAGAATCCGGAACCACGTCGCTGTCTGGCGTTAGAATTGCATACACACCCTCCATTTCCTCGGCGGCAGACGTGTCGATATTTGTGACTTGTCCGTGAGCGATGTCACTTCGTACAACGGCAGCCTCCGCGAGGTCCGGGAATTGGCGCCGGAAGTCGCCGGTATATTTGGCTTCGCCGGTGACGATCTTGCGGGCATCGTACTTTTCTACTGGCCTATTTATCGACTCACGGTCCTCCGGTTTTTTCCGATTGTTTGCCGGTTCGTTCCACTCCATCGGGTTTTCGTCGCCTGTTCCGATGTCCGGCAATCCACTCTCGGATTCGACCTGGGCGGTTATTGACTCGGAGTTTTTGTTTGGGTTCTCACTCATCGGTTGCCCCCTTAGAACCGATATCTGTCGCTTCTACTATGTTTTCCTCGCTACCCCGAGAGAGGCCAGTTGACGACTCGAGCCGTTCGGCCGCATCCATCACAGCCTCAACTGGCTTCTTATGCCCGGTACAGCGACAAAGGACGGGTTCTATGGCTTTTCTAGCTTCCACTTTTGACGGATCCGGGTTTTCCCGCAGTGCGGCAGTTGTGTTCATGATCATTCCGGGAATACAGAACCCACACTGGAGGGCCGAATTGTCCACGAACGCCTCCTGGACTGGATGCAAGTCGTCCTGTGTGCCTAGCGATTCGATAGTTTCGACTCTCGCACCTTCGACAGTCTTCGTCGGCGTTACGCAGGATTGGACGGCCTCGCCGTCGACGATCACCGTACAGTAGCCACAGTCCCCCGTATCACAACCCCGTTTTGCACCGGTGTACCCGTACCGTCTGAGCAGGTCTAACAGCGAATCGCCTCGTGCAAACTTGAGCGAACGTTTATGACCGTTGATCGTGAGTTCCATTTCCATGTTTGTTAATTCCCATCAGGGGCGGCAAGGTGAAATTCTTTCGAATCTCGCTTAAACGTGGTGAATGGGGGGATAAACACGGGTATTGATTGATGGTATTGGTATGATTTATACCACCACAAACGAATATACATTCGATGTCACACTTGGGGATCGTCCTCACCGGCAGCCCGTTCGATTCTGAACGGTGGCGAACAGCCTACGAGATAGGGCGTTCAGCCCTTGAAAGGGGTCACGAGGTCTCGATTTTTGCATACCTCGATGGTGTATACGTTCCGATGACTGACCAGCATTTCGAAGAGGCCGCAGCGGATGGCCTTTATCAAAAAATGCCAACCAAACTATATCAGGAACTTCTGGACTCAGGAGCCGAAATGTTCGTTTGTGGGCTTTGTACTGACGCCCGATCAGTTGATACCGAATCACAGATACCGGATGAGATAACTGTGGGTTTGCTCCCGGACCTTGCTGATATAATTGGTGAAGCTGATCGGGTGATCTCTCTATGACGGCGGTGGTCCAATGAAAAAAAGCGTCGCCGTGATTCTCACGCGGGCGCCGTATGGCCGGATCCACCTGTCCGAAGGACTTCGGGCTGCCGGCGGCATTGCAGCTGGATTCGATCATCATGACGTGACAGTCATTTTCGCCGAAGACGCGGTGTATGCTGCACGAGAGGATGTGGACCGAGAAGCACTAAATATGCCAGCACAGATCACAGACCTCAAAGCCAACGACGGAACAATGTTAGTAGACCGGAGTGCGATGGAAGTCCGTAATATCGATTCACAGGAGATCATGGATGACACCGTGATCGTCAGCGCAAGCGAGGTCACAGAATCAATTCAGGACGCGGAGGAGGTGCTTACCTTCTAACATGATATACCTTGTTGACAAGCCTCACGAAGACATTGGGTTGCGAACGGCCCGTGGTGACCCAGAGGCCATTGTGGTTCTGATTCAAGATGGGGTCTTTCTCGACCCGGACATCGAAGGGACAGTGTACGCGGTGGAACGGGACACCGAAGTTCGTGGAGTCACCCTCCCACCTGAAATCGAACCGATCACGTATGGCGAGCTGGTTGATCTGGTCTTCGAAACCGAGGTCAAGACCTTCCTGTGAACTGCCCCGGGGTCAAGCCCGGAGCATATTACTCACGCCCCTTTTACCACACCCTTCTGTTCGACATGGCTTTCGCTCGTTGCCGTAGGCTCGTTCTCTCGACATGTGGAACAACGATCAAAATTGGCTATTCTGGTTGACTCGCTTCTTGCTTCGGACTGAGTATCGGACGTGGAGCTTCTTTCAGCCCGCGGGCTCGGCCCCATCAATAGTAGGATTCGAACTCGTTAGCCGTCGAAATATTGGCGGGCC
>JAGXLJ010000315.1 GCA_018334775.1 Halodesulfurarchaeum sp. | reverse complement strand
GGGGGACTGCTCGCGGACACCGATCCCGAAACCCTCCGGGAGGTACTCGTCGACCTCGTCGAGACGCGCCCGGAACTGACAGCGTGGGTCGAATCCCAACTCGAGACAGCCCGGTCCGAGGGCGATGGCGATCGAACGCCGGACATCAACCGGGAGTCGATTCGGCGACAGGTGCAGTACGTTCTCCGACCCACCGAGGGACGTAGTGCCCGCGCCCACGACCCGTACGAAGCGGTCGAAGCCGACGTCGAGACGTTACGAGAGCTCCTCGACCAGGCACGGACAGCCGTCGAGGCTGGCGACGGCGAGACGGCACTGAACATCCTCGATCCGCTGGCCGACGAACTGATGGACGAGGAGTGGCTCGCGCTCTCGTACGACGATTCGCGGGCGATCTTCGAGTTCTTCGACGAGGTCGACCGGGTGCTGGCCGAGGCACTGCTCACAGCCGACCTCTCTGAATCGGAACGCGCTGAGTGGGAGGAGCGCCTCTGGAGATGGGAACAGGAGATGGGCAGCTATACGCACCAGCCACCGTACAGCGTCGCCCTCGAAGCGGCTCAACGAGGCTGGGATTTCGATCCGGTCCAGCGAGCGATGCGAGGAGATGCCACCTATGCGGATCTCTGGGAAGGCGACCCGCCGTGGTTTGCGGAGGAGTTCATCAGGGCCCGCCTCAACGTGCTCGACCGACAAGACCGCATCGAGGAGTACCTGAATCTGGCGGCAGCGGCCGATCTGATCGACGCCTACGTTACCAAGCTCGTCGAGGAGGGGCGGATCGACGAGGCGATCGAGTACGGCCACCACAACCTGTATTCGCCGGACGAAGCCCTCGCGCTGGCCAGAGCACTCCGGGAACACGACCGGCCGCATGCCGCTCTGGAGATCGGCCAGCACGGGTTGCGTCTGGACGGCGGCGGGAAAGCGGAGTTGGCCGAGTGGCTCCGCGATCGGGCTGCCAGCATGGACGAACCCGAGGTAGCGCTGGAGGCGGCCGTCGCCACGTTCGAGGCCTCGCCGACGCTTGCGGCCTACCAGGCGACCGAAGAACTCGCCGACGAGGAGTGGCCAACTGTTCGCGAGCAGTTGCTGGCGTCGCTTGCAAACAGGGACACGCGGCAGCGGGTTGCGCGACGACACGCCGAGATATTCCTCTATGCCGAGGAATATGAGGAGGCTATCGACATTGCGGACCGGTTTTCGGACTACAAGGTAGTGGAGCCGATCGTCGAGGCCGTCTGGGAGGAGCGCCCACACTGGACGATCGACGCCTGCAAGGAGCAGGCCGAGCCGATCATCGAGGAAGGGCAGTCCCAGCGGTATCGACACACCGTCCAGTGGCTGGAAACGGCCGGGAAGGCGGCCCGGGTTGCCGACGAACTCGATGAGTGGCGTGCTTACGTCGAAGACCTCCGAGACGAACACTACCGAAAATACAAGCTCCGCCCGATGCTCGAGGAGCTGCTGGAGGAGTTCTCGGAATGACCGAAACGGGGTGAGACGGAATGGTCGGTACTGCCAGAGACCGCGTTCTCACCGCTCTGGAGGAGTGTGATATCGGCCTGCCCGAAGATGGACTGACACTGGAGAAGATCAGGGAACGGGCCTTCGGATTCCAGTTCGAATCGGAGGAGGTGCTCTCGTTCCGGATCGAGCGCCATCCGACGATGTACCTCTCGGACATGGGGGTACCGGGGCTCGATGCATCACCCGCTCGGTTTCACGTGGTGACGGAGTATCATCTGGATCTGACCGATGAGGCCTGGCATATCGACGAACGCTCGTCGACATTCGAGTACGAACCGTGGATGGTGATCGAAGCCGAACTGGGGATCGGGCCTGTCGGAGAGGCCATCCAGGAAGGGATTGAGCAGGTCACGGCTGCAGAGGATCCGGAAGAGACCTTCGAAAACGTGTTCGGGTCGTGGATCGACCACTGGGAGGAGAAGTTCGATGAGCTTGACGGCAGGAACGTTCCCGAGGAAGACAAAGAAGCGATCGTCGATCTGTTGGTCGGTGAGTTGCAAGAGCGAGCGGAACTCGACTGATCGGTGTCTTCCCGTACTCTTGACCAGGTACTCTCTCGACAAGCACACCCCTGCTCGTACGACACGCTTCTCTATCACCGGAGACATGCATCGTCCATGCACACCGAGACGTGGATCGAGCGAACGATTATCGATCAGCTCACCACCCACGACAGACGCTACAAGCACGACTACGGTGGCGTCGAACAGACGACCGACGACCTCATCGCAGCCTGTGCGAAACTCGACCTCATCACGACAGGGGACGAACCCGAACTTCCCCCGATCGACCAGTTTCTCGCGAGGGATGCGGATCTCGAACCGGAGGTCGAAACCGCACTCGAAACGCTCCGGGAAAAGAACCTGATCGAACGTATCGGAGAAGAAGAACGGCTCGGCCCACCGTTCGAACGGGGTGACTTCGGGACGACAGCCATCTGGGAGCCGACCGTCGAGGGACGGGCCGAAGCGAGAGCGATCCGTGAGGCATACTCCGCCGAGGTAGAAGCACTCGCGGATTCACACGATACGGAGTCGGACGAGTTCAAAACGGGG
>JAGXLJ010000314.1 GCA_018334775.1 Halodesulfurarchaeum sp. | reverse complement strand
CGCTCGCCCCCGAAACGCGGGTGTGGGCTAGCCACGCCGATGAGGTCAAGGAGGTCCCGCCCGGCTTCAAGCGGACGGCCCACAGCGACGTCTGCGGGGTCGAAGCCATGTCGAACACCGACGACGACCTCTACGGCGTCCAGTGGCACCCCGAGGTCGCCCACACCGAGGAGGGCGAAGCGGTCTTCGAGAATTTCCTCTCGATCTGCGAGTGATTCCGGCCACTGCAGCCGGCCGCATTGCAGGCCAGGTACCGGTCGTATCGGGTACTTTTATTCTCCCGCGGCGTGGTCGTTAGATCGATGACAGCGACACAGGGGGAACTGGCTGCTCTCTCGCGGTTCGTCTTCCGTGCTCCTCGGTGGTACGTGACGCTTACGTTCGCGCTGGTGATCGCAGCGATGAGCGGGGTCGCCGCCTTCGACTCGGCGTTCGTCCTTGAGGACGCCTGGCGGGGCGTGTTCTTCGTCGGACTTCCGACCGTTGTCGCGAGCCTGACGATGCCGATTGTCGACCACCGACTCGGGGGCCATATCACGCCGAATCGCGCTTCGTTGCTCGCGCTGACGTCGGAGCTCCTCGTCATCGGTATCCTCACCGTCGCGGCGGCCGTCACCGTCCTGACGCCGCTCGGCCAGCCGTTCGTCTTCGACGCGTTGCTGGTCGCGCTTGCCTCCGTATTCGCCCTCCAGTTGCTGATCGTGATGGCCGTCTCCCGACACCGGCTACTCGTCGCCGCGATCCCGGCGAGCGTCCAGACTGCTGTCGCCGCCTTGCTCCTTTTTGTCTACACCGGTACGATGCGTTACTTCCAGTTCGGCGGGCGATGGATCGATCGGCTGTTCTCCCGGGCCGAGCACACCGACATCCCGGCGGTCATCCCGCCGGACGACTTTCTGCTTCTTGGGGCGATGTGCGTCCTCTATGCTGGGGCAGTCTGGCTGTTCCTCGTCGTCATCGACCGTCCCTGGAAGCGAGGTCTCGGGGTCAGTGCTCTCGATTTCATCCAGGGTTTCATTGGCCACATCGCGGAAGGATCTCGCGAACTGGAGGGCTTCTTCGAGGAGATCGGCGAAGACGCTGTTGTCCCCGTTACCGTCCTGTCCTTCCGTCGGCCCAGCGGCGAGGAGAAAGCACGGTTCGTCCTCCCGATGATTCACCCGGGGCCGATGGGCGACATCGGCGGCGGGAACCTCCCGAAACGGATCGCCGAGCGGGCCGAGGGTCTCGCTTTCCCGCCTCATGCCACCGCCGGTCACGACTTTAACCTCGTGACGGAACGTGAGGTGAGCACGCTCGTCGACGCCGCTGAGACCGCCTCCCAGCGCATCGAGTACTCCGGCACTGCTACCCGCGGCCATCGCGTCGAGTCCGGCGAGGCGACCCTGACCGGCCACGCCATCGACGGCGGTATGCTTTCGATCGCGACCTTCTCGCCGGGCTATGCTGACGACATCGAGTACGGCGTCGGCCTCTCCGCGATCGCCGAGGCTCGGTCCGACGGCGTCGAGGACGTGCTGTTAGCCGACGCTCACAACTGCAACAACGGACTGGAGGGACCGAAACTTGGGCACGTTGTCCCCGGAAGCCGACGCTCGTTCGATCTGATGGAGGGGGTTGGACAACTCGCTGATCGACTCGTGGCCGCCGATCAGGCTCCGATCGAACTCGGGACGGCCCACGACGAGACGCCCTGGGAACCCGAAGACGGCATCGGACCACTCGGGATCCGCGTCGCCGTCCTCCGGGCGGGCGGCCACACGACCGCCTACGTCCTGATCGACGGCAACAACATGATACCGGGTCTGCGCGAGCGGATCGTCGAGGAAGCGGGCGATGTCGACCTCCTCGAGGTGATGACCTCCGATACGCACGTCGTCAACACGGTCGAAGCCGAAAACCAGGTCGGTGCGGCGGTCCCCGAGGAGGAGTTGATCGAACTGATCGACGACCTCGTCGGACAGGCCCGGGCGGATCTCGAACCCGTCGAGGCCGGCATGGAGACCGAACGAGCCGAGGTCACGGTCTTCGGTAACGACCGCACGGAGACGCTCGCCAGCACGGCCAACGCCGTGGTGTCGATGGGGGCGGCCCTGGCCGGCGCGTTCATCGCGGCCGTGTTTGCGCTCAGCGTCCTGCTGTTCTTTTTAACCTAAGTCACTCACTTCCGCGTGCGTCGGAGCGGGCTGAGAGGCCGTCTATAGCCGTGGCGCACGCTGAGTGTCGCTATCAGAACTCTTCCTTCATTCACTCGCAGTGGTTGACGTTCCAGCTGCTGATTCTCTATTTGGGCGAGCAAGATACAGCGCACATCCATCATCTCCGTCGGACAGTGGTGTCTTCCTCATGCTACGCTGCTGAGACGGATCTATTGCGACCCAATGTATTGTGTAGTGTGGGCATGTCACATGGGATCATATGATGTGTTAGGCATGTTAACTAACGGGTCTTGTTGAATCCTTCGGGGATTGATACATTTCAGCGGTCGTGCTGACTCGATGGAAACGCTGCTATTCCAGGAGAACGTGAAGTAAGCATGGGACGCAAGAGACCGACCTGTATTCCGTGCCATCGAGCACGTCGTGCTGACTGGTCCAT
>JAGXLJ010000025.1 GCA_018334775.1 Halodesulfurarchaeum sp. | reverse complement strand
GGGGACGCTTTCTCGACACCGCTATCGGCCTTCAATTTGCGGTATGCCCGGACGTACACGCACTCGTCTTGTTCGGGATAGACCTCACAATATCCATCATAACTGCCGCCACAGGGGCCGTTCCGTTCGTTTTTCGGACACTGTGACATTGGGCAGAGGTAGGCCATATCGAAGAGGGCACAGTTCCCACACTCCTGGCAGTCGTTCGAGATGGTCTTTGCGACCCGTTCGAAGCCCTCGTAGGGGCCTTCCATCCAGGTGTCATCGACCTTCTTCGCCGTGTATCGCATTGGCCCGAACAACGCGCCATCTGGCTCGAACATCACCTCGTGGGCCACCTTGAACCCGCGATATTTCAGTCCTTGACTCGGATTTTCGGGCAGTGGCGCGTGAGACTCGGCGTTGAGTCCGGTTTCTGGGTCCCGCTCGTAGTAGTAAAATCCGTCCTCCATCGGGTACTCGAACTCAGAAACGAGGTCTTCCCACTCGGATTCGAGTTCCTCGCCCCGTTCGATGATGTATTCCACGTCTTCGTAGTCGGCACGGTGGCCGCCGACGTGGACCCCAGCAAATCCCATGCCTTTCATGATGGCATACATCTTTGCGGCCCGCTCGATCATCGCCTGATGGGGATCGTCGCCGTCCTGTTCGGCTTCGATTTCTTCGCGAAGTTCGTCGGTCACGATGGCTCCGGGAATCCGGTTTTCGTTCATTGCTCGAGCCGAACCCGAATCGAGGACATAGAGGTTCCCGATGACCGGAACATCCAGGTCCTTTTCATCGATGTACTGGATGAGTTCGTGGAACTTGCGGGCGTCAAAACCAACCTGGGGAATGATGAACTCGGCACCTTTCTCCACTTTCATCTCCAGTTTCCAGTACTGGGGAATCAGCTCAGCTTCGAGTCGTTTGAACGGCGAGACGACCGCGCCAGGGAAGAAGTTCGTCTCGTTCAGCTCGTTGTGGCGACCGTACGCGTCATCGAACTCGTAGCCGTCGTTGAGTTCGGAGACGAAATCGAGCATCTGGACGGGATCGAGATCGTAGACGGCCTTTCCCTGGCCTTCAAAAGCTGGCCCCTGGTGGTCACCACTCATCACGAGAATATTGCTGATGTCCTCTCGTTCGAGCGCGTGAAGGAGCGCTTCGATCTGATTCCGGTTCTTGTCTTTGGTCGTGAAGTGAACGAGCGGTTCGATGCCTCGTTCTTTGAGCTTCATCCCGAGGTAATCCGCCGACAGTGCTGGTGTCCCCCCTGGGTTGTCCGTCAGCGACACGGCGTCGACAATATCGCCCTCAGCGGCCGTTGTTGCATCTTCGAACACTTCGTCCTGTTGGGGTTCTTTTGCACCACGACCCGGAATAAGCTCCCATGTGACTGCGAAATCATCCTCATCAACGACAGCCTCTTGGAAGTCTTGGCTACTCATTGGTCCCCCTCTCGCAAGAAGTACCTTGGCCGAGCCGGTTCGTCAGTCAGGCGCCCCGACCGCTTGCTCGATGTTCGGCATCGACGCGTAATGGTCATCGCAATAAACCCACGTAGACGGTTTCTAATCTTCAACGTTTCTATAGTGCTATGAGAATGGGAATTCAGGATACGATGGGTTATCGACCGAAACTCGGACTCGAATCAAAACGTTGATACAGGTTTGACCGAAGGTTCAAACACTGTCATGGCTGTAACTGACCTGCTTGCCGTGTTCTCCGCGGAGATCGAACGAAAAGATGGTGACTACGTGATTTCGATTCCCGAACGCGAACTCGAGGTGGGCGACCTCGATTCGAATGCTGTCTATCGCTTCGGCGTCTTGGACCCAGTCGAGTCGTCGGAACCGGCCACCAAGCCCGAGTCGAACCGCTCGACGCCGCCAGTTGATGAAGGTGATACCCTCGAAGTTGAAATCGACTCCAAAGGTGAGGAAGGTGACGGGATCGCTTACGTGGAAGGTGGCTACGTGGTCTTCGTTCCAAACACCGCTATCGGTGACGTGGTGACGGTCGAAGTCGTCAGCGTCGGACCGCGATTCGCCCGTGCAGAACCAGTCGCAGGAACACCGTCGGATTCGGATATCGAGTCGGTCTAGGTCGTCGGCTCAGATTTTGTCGGCAGTTCGATTTGAACCTCCGAGAGCGGTGGCGCTTTCAAGACGCCACCGGTCGCCGCACTCGTCGCCATCGCGGCGTATTTTTCAAGGACGCCACTGACTGATTGCTCTGGCACGCTCCAGTCCGTCGCCCGGTCGCGCAGTGTCTCAGTTGGCACGTCTAACATAAGCCGGCCGTCGTCGACGTCGATGCTAATCGAATCCCCGTCTTCGACGAGTGCAATCGGGCCCCCGGCAGCAGCCTCGGGACTGACGTGACCGATTGCTGCGCCTCGTGTTCCACCCGAGAACCGGCCATCCGTGATCAGAGCTACCTCGCCCGAGAGTCTGGGCGATCCGCTTACTTTCGAGGTCGGTTCGAGCATTTCGGGCATTCCAGGGCCCCCACGTGGTCCCTCGTACCGGATCACGATAACGTCTCCAGGTTCAATAGCTCCCTCATCGAGGGCCGCAAGCGCCGCTCCCTGGGAATCAAACACCCGTGCCCGCCCCTCGAAATGATGCATCGATTCGTCCATCGCCCCGGCTTTGACGACTGCCCCGTCAGGTGCCAGATTCCCGTCGATGACGGCGAGACTGCCTGCCTCGTGAACTGGGTTGGTGCGGGATCGGATGACTGTGTCACCCTTCGTTGCCTTCTCGATCCGGTCACTGATCGTGCGCCCCTCGATAGTGTCTCGACCCTTGTGCATCTCCGCAGCCAACTCGGCCATGACTGCAGGGACGCCTCCATCGTCTCGGAGGTGTTCCATCCGCCAGGGACCGGCCGGGCTCATGTGGGCCAGATGTGGGGTTTCAGCGGCCAGTGACTCGAAGTCCTCGAGCGTGATGTCGAGGCCCGCTTCGGACGCGATGGCTGGCACGTGTAGCATCGTGTTGGTGCTTCCGCCCAACGCGAGATCCACTCGAAGCGCATCTTCGAAGGCCTCCTGGGTGAGTAGATCGGACGGCCGGATGTTCTCCTCGACGAGTCGGAGCACTTCGGCTCCGCTCTTGTGGGCGATCTCCCGCTTTTTCTCATCGGTCGCCCCGAAGGTTGCACATTCCGTCCAGGAGAGACCCAGGGCTTCGGTTACACAGGCCATCGTATTGGCGGTAAACATGCCCGCACAGGACCCTTCACCCGGACAGGCCGAGCATTCTAGGTCGTAGAGTTCCTCGTCACTGAGTTCGCCTTCCTGATGTTTGCTCACACCCTCAAAGACGGTCACGAGGTCTGCGGGTTCGTCTTTGAAACTCCCGGCAGCCATGTGGCCGCCGGTGACGACGATGGCGGGGATGTCCAATCGAGCGACGGCCATCAACATCCCTGGGACGATTTTGTCACAGGAGGCCATTGCGACGAGTCCATCAAACTGGTGAGCGTTCGCCATCAACTCCACCGAGTCGGCGATCGTCTCTCGGGATGGGAGGCTTGATCGCATTCCTTCGTGTCCCATTGCGATGCCGTCGTCCACGGCGATCGTGTTGAACTCGAGTGGCGTCCCACCGGCCTCTCGAACACCCTCTTTAACGTGAGTCGCGAGTTCGTCCAAATGAACGTGGCCTGGGACGATTTCGTTCCAGGAATTTGCCACCCCGATGAGGGGTTGATGAATCTCTTCGTCGTCAAGTCCTGCCGCACGAAACAGCGATCGGTGGGGGGCCCGATCGACACCCTCCGTCACCGTCGCACTCCGCAGGTCGGTATCCTTCTCGGTTGTGTCCGGCATCCGTTTACGGTACATAATCGGACACCCGGCATCCTTAACGCGTCCGATGGGCGCGGGACTTGCGCTGCGACGCTGACATTCGTCACTGACGAGCTATAGTGAGCGACGCCGATATACGGTTTCAAGAGCGAAAAGGGCGATTATCCCACCGACTAAGAGCATCGCACCTGGTTCGACCAAGAGGTTACCGAGCGAGTCCATTAGCCCCGGACTTGATGCAGCGGCGTCTTCAGTTGTTTCCATGATCATCATATCCCCACCGCCACCCGACTCGCCGGGAGAGATTCGCGAGCCAAGTGCAAACTGCGCGAGAACGCTTCCGATAGCAATCGTCGAGATCCCACCCACCATTCGTTTGAGCCGGGACTCCATTTCGTCTCGTTCTTCTTTCCCTTCCACGACAACCAGGGGATCACTGGTCGGTGCAAACACTGACATTTCCGCCCCCTTCTCGGAATAGCGGGTGCCGACTGCTTCTATGAGATCGACTCCAGCGAGCTTTTCAATGTGGTAATGCACGTTCTGGAGCGAGGTGTCCGTCATTTCAGCGAGTTCTGATGGGGTCGATGTGTCCTCGTAAAGATGTTCAAGCATTCGTCGCCTGGTTTGGGAAGAAAGGGCCTCGAAGACCTCGTCGACATCGGTGCCGTCGAGTGTGAGGACTCGTGGCTCCGGTGAACCCGTCGCATCGCCCGTTCGAATTTTGGTGAGCGGACTCGACATTGGTGATAGATGGACAAAGGCGTTCAAATGGTTAAACCTTCATCCGTGGCTCAAACGATCATTGTATCGACTGGATGGGTGAGGCCGACCCCTCAAATATGTATTGTAGCATCTGTTCGTGGGGGTTGCAAGCGTTTACCGGTGCCAATATGACCCTCGCGCACATCTGTCTGCAGAGAGATGTTTCACTACGATCCGGTTCGGCCGTTCGACGACCGTCCGTCGGACTATCTCGAAACAGGGCATTTCTGGTTGCGCGAGTTCGTCACGGGCGGGGTCTTTGCGTTCACAATGGAGTCCTCAGGGTTGTTGTCAATGCGGGGTCCCACCGGTGAATTCGAGACTGAGGCTCCGTGGCCGTATCAGCGGGCCGTCGAGGCAATCCGGGATCGATTCGAGCGGGATCGGTTTCGAACCGAGGTCGATAGCGTCTCGGATTATGACTTTTTCGTACTCGCACCACTTTCGCTGGGAGTCGGGTACGACTGGACAGAGATACCACCAGTGTTCGGCCTGGCGATTTGGGACGATAGCGCGAACTCGTTTGTATCCATAGACGTCGCGGAGCGGGTGTTCGAAGCGGTTGGGCTCTGGACCATCCCGACAGTCGACCGTGAAGTACCGGCTCGCGAACTCGGTGCGGGACCGGAATTGATACCGAAGTCGGCGTTTGCGGACAGGTCGGCAGCGGGGATTGTCGTATTGAAAAAGGGCGGTGTGGCGGTATCGATACAGGGTTCGGATTTTGACTCGGTCACGCGGGTTCCGCCGACACCAGCCGGCAGTCCTGATGATTTCGAATCGTGGCTTCAAGAAACCGTCCGAAGCGATTCGGTGGCACCACTCCTTTCGGAACCTGACCGGCCAATCGATGCCTGGGCAATCGAATCTCTGGCTACGGATGTTTCGGCCGAACTCGCCCGTCGAGAATTTGATACAATCGGGGCCCTTGCACAGTCCAGGCCCGAACAGTTCCGCAAAGGGATTTCCGATCGGCTCGTTGAACTTCGCGAGTTTTCCGCGACGTAACCAGTTTTTCCCGCAAGACTTTATCCCGGGGTCGTTAAACAAGGCCAATATGGGCATCGACGACGTCGATGGGACAGAGTACAGTGATTCCCTATCGACAGAGACGGAACATGTCGGTGATATGGAGGAGGACACATCGGAACCGGAGTCGACCGGACCCGGAGATGAGGCGGGGACGTGGCCGGAGTTATCGGACATCCGTAATCGGCTTGCAGTCGCCGGTGAGATGGCGAGAAACGTGGATCGGGCAGTTTCAGCGCTGATCGAGGGGAACGTTCCGGTTCGGAAAGGAACATACAATTGGACCCATTTCAAATGGGAATATTACTACGACGAGACGGGTGCGCCACCTCTGGACGAGGAGGGGCAAGTCGAACCATTCGACAAAACCGACCACCTCGGGTTTGAGCCTGACCAGACCGAGGACGTATTGAGCCTTGGCGAATCGAAGGCCTCGGTACTCGAGGACCTCGTCGATGAGCGAACCGTCGAGGTCCAACCTGAACTCGACGAGGACGCGTTTTTCTCAACTGTTTCAGGGGCTACGACGGTGACCAATCGGTATGATCTGGAACGGGCGGTCACGATGGAAAAAAAGACCCACTTTCTGGAAGAGGAGCGCTACTGGGTCAACAAACCGTATTCTTTCGTCGTGATCTTTCATTCGCGGAAGGAAAACGAGAAGAAATACTATCTCGTGGAACCATACGAAACGAGTGTCGAGACCGATTTGCGCGTGTTTCTTTCCGAGAAACTCCGAACAGCCATCAAATACGCCAAAGAAGAGGTGGCAATCGGCGGGTCGGACAAGGAGCGCCGTGCGGTCATCGAAGGGGAAACGGATCGATTATTGAACCGATACGATTTGTACGACACCTCGACTAATGGTGAACTTTGGACAAAAATCCGTTCGAGGGTTGCCACTGGAGAGTCCGGCGGGTTCCTTGGCGGACTGGCAGACCGAATCCTTCCACCGAGTGGGACCGCACAGGATGATTCCGATTCGCTTGCTGGGATTGCAGCTCGACCGGAACCCGCGATTGTCGCGGAGAACGATCCGAAACTCACCGAATATCAAGTCGAGAAACTGCGGTACCGACTTTCCCGGGACTTTACGGGGTACGAGCGGATCGACGGGATCAAACACGACATCAATATCGAGGACATCTCATGTGATGGCTACGAGAGCCCTGTCTTTGTCTACCACACCGATTACGAGCAAATCATCACGAATGTTATGCATGGGACTGAGCAATTGGACGACTTCGTCGTCAAACTGGCCCAGCGTTCCGGGAAGGGGATCAGCAAACGGCAACCTCAGGTCGATGCAACGCTGCCGGACGGGTCACGGGCGCAACTGACACTTGGAACCGAAGTGTCCGACCATGGGACGAATTACACGATCCGGCAGTTCAAGGACGTTCCATTTACGCCAGTGGACCTGATCAATTGGAAGACCTTTTCGCTGGAGGAAATGGCGTTTCTCTGGCTTTGTATAGAGAACAACAAATCGCTCCTCTTCGCCGGTGGGACCGCCTCCGGAAAGACGACGAGTCTGAATGCAGTCTCACTTTTCATCCCATCCAACGCCAAAATCGTCTCGATCGAGGACACCCGCGAAGTCGAGTTGCCCCAGCGCAATTGGATTGCGTCGGTTACTCGTCCCTCGTTCGGCCAGGACGAAGCTGGTGATATCGACGAGTTCGACCTGCTCGAAGGCGCGCTTCGACAGCGACCCGATTACATAATCATGGGCGAGGTTCGGGGCGAAGAGGGTCGGACGCTCTTCCAGGTGATGTCGACCGGGCATACGACATATACGACCTTCCACGCGGACAACGTGAGCGAGGTCATCAAACGGTTTACGACCGACCCGATCAACGTCTCCAAGACGTTGTTTACGGCCCTCGATTTGGTTTCGATTCAGTCCTCGACACGGATCCGTGGGAAGAAAGTTCGTCGGAGTCGGAACATAACAGAAATCAGACGATACGACACTGAAAACGACGAGATCAATGTCAACGATGTCTTCCAGTGGCGACCTGAAACGGACTCGTATCGGAGTACCGCAGAGTCGACCACTCTAGAGGAGATCAAGTTCGACCGCGGCTGGTCGGAAGCCGAACTGCAGGAGCAACTTTTCAAGCGACGTGTCATTCTGGCGTATCTCATCGATCGGGGTCTCGATACGTATACTGAGGTTGCAGCGACTGTGCAGGCCTACATCAACGATCCCGAAACCCTGCTCACAATTATCGCGAACGACGAACTCGAAAACGCACTCGAGGATTTGCGCGAAATCGAAAGTGTCTTGATCGACGTCGACCCCGAAACCGAAGAGATGGTTCCCCGTCCTGACCCGGACGAGGCCATTCTCGAAACCACTGAAGAGATACTTGCGGAAGCAGAGGACGAATTATATCCCGATTATTGGGGAGAAAAAGCGGAGACGCTCGTGGAATTGCTTCCGGGAATTGAGAGTATCGACTCGCCGGTCGCAGATGATCGGGAGTCTTCCGAACAATCAGCCCAATCGGAAACCGTGGACCGAGTATTCGACTGGGAGGGGGACGGGACTGAATGAGTGCCCAAACTACCCACCTGGGTGGTCGATCCGAACGCTTCGCCGACTTGTTTTACCCGCTTTACGAGCGGATTTTCGGTGAGGAGTCGGAGTTCATTTCGGATTTGGAGCGCAAACTCGCCGAAGCGAGAATGGAGGAGACTGTCGAATTATATGTTTCGAGAGCGCTTGGCTACGGGTTTCTGGGTGGACTGTTTCTCTGGATAGTTGGTCTCGGTCTCGGATGGCTTCTGTTCGCAGGCGGTCTTATACAGGCAGACGTGTCGATCGGATTGCCAGTGTCCGGGCCAGGGATGGCGTCATTCATCGAGGCAGTCAAACTCCCCGGCCTGATTCTCGGGACAGGGTTGTTTTTCGGCGCGATCGGTTTTGTCACCGGATTTGGCATCCTCGTATTATTACCGTACTCTCGGTCATCCGGGCGGAAGCGAGAGATAAACATGTTGCTCCCGGACGCTGTGTCGTTCATGTATGCCCTTTCCATCGGTGGGCTCAATCAGCTCGAAATTCTGGAAGCGATGGCGCGTGCCGAGGACACCTATGGGGAGGTCGCCCTCGAATTCCGGACGATCGTTCAGGAGACCGAATACTTCGACGTCGATTACCGAACGGCGATTCGGCGCCGGTCGATGGAGACCCCAAGTGACGACCTCGCCCAGTTTTTCACCGACATGCTTTCGATCATCAATAGTGGCGGGGACATGGCCGGCTTTCTCGAGGACAAAAAAGAGACTCATATGCGAACGGCAAAACAGGAACAGGAGATGACCCTCCAGACCCTCGAACTCTTCGGCGAGATGTATATGACACTCTCGCTGTTTCCACTCCTGTTGATCATCGTACTCGTGGTGATGAGCATGCTGGGTCAGTCCCAGCAGTTCCTCCTTTTCGGCACCGTCTACCTACTTTTGCCACTGGTGAGCGCTGCGTTTCTCGTCTTGGTGTCGACTGTCAAAGAGGACGACCCGGGCAATGGCTATCTTGATTTAGAGGTCGTCACCGAATCCGAGGGAACGAACAAAACGAGTGGTGCCTCGTTGCCCGAAAAAACGGATACGGCCCTGTTTTCCCGCATCAAAAGTCGGAGTCGTCGTCATTCAGTCGCACATTTCTTCAAACATCCACAGTATTATTTCCGGGAGCAACCGCTTTTGACGTTACTACTTACCGTACCAGTGACGCTGTTAATCGTCGGCAACGGGGTCTCTCCTCTC
>JAGXLJ010000024.1 GCA_018334775.1 Halodesulfurarchaeum sp. | reverse complement strand
AGGCGGCAATGTGATACTCGAAACTGGCGACCGCTCGTTACACCCCACACAGACCGAAGTCGCCGTGGGTGACCTCGACCCAGGAAAATCCGCCTCGGCCACATACGAAATTTTAGTTGACGAGGAGACGACTCCGACGGACCGTCGATTAACTGTTCATTTCGAATACGAAGACCCTAATGGTGACCGACAACGGGCCGATCCGAAAACGGTCCGAGTCGACGTCAAGCCTGAACAACCTGTCTACGAGGTCGAGACAGTTGACACCACGGTTGCCGCTGGTGAAACCGGGACGATCACGATTGGGGTGACTAACACCGACTCGGAGACCGTCAATTCGGTGAACGCCAAAGCCTATACGGACGCGCCAATATCGATATCCGACGATTCGGCCTTCATCAGCGAACTCAAGCCGGGTGAATCCACCACAGTCACCCTCCAAGTATCTGCCCCTGGAACCACCCTCATGAAGGACTATCCGATTTCATTGGACTTCCAGTACGACCAACCCGACGGTGACACGCTACTCACCGATACCTACGATGTTCCGATTACAGTCATCGAAGGGACCACGTTCTGGGAGAGCGTGACCGCGTCTATCCAATCGGTCGATGTTCCAAGGAACGGCCTCATGGGTGGGGCAGCGGGGATCGGGATCTCCGGGCTCGGATTTGCGTCACTGGTCGTTTACAGGCGTCGCAGCCACGATGAGTGAATCAAACGGGTTCGCAGCGACAATAGCCAGCCTGGTCGTCGACCGCCCCGGTACTGTCGTGATCGTCTTCCTGATACTCACGGGTGCATTCGGGGCTGGCCTCCAGCAGGTCTCGATGTCGGGGGGAACGGGACAATTCACCGAGGCCTCACCGGCCCAAGAGAGTTACGACGAGGTTCAGGCACAGTTCGGGTCGCCGTTTGCAGTCGAGACTGGAAGCACCCTCGTGATTCACCGGGACGAGAACGTCCTGTCAAAAGCGTCCCTGGTCCGAATGCTCGACGTTCAAGAGGGCGTCAGCGCCAGGTCGGGGTTGCGAGTACAGGACACGTCGAGTCCAGCGACGTATATCGCACGAGAATTGGACCCCACTGCCGACACACTCACAGCCCAACACCAGGTCATCGACCGAGCGACGCCATCAGAAATTGGTGGTGCAGTCGAGACCGCCGAGCAAAACCCGGAATTCCGAGAACTCCTGAGTGAGGACTTCAATTCCGAGTCGGCCCGGGCGACTGCTGCGATTGGTGTCTTTTCCCATGAGGTGCCTGGACGCGATGAGACCGCTGTCGGAGTCACTGCTGACAGTGCGTTCCGTGAGACACAATTGGAACTCCAAGATATTGTGACGACGTATGAGGGAGACTTCACGGTGTATGGGAGTGGCATCATCGCCGAAGAATTCGGACAAATAATCGTCGATTCGTTACAAATCGTGGTGCCAGCCGCTTCACTGTTGATTTTGGGGCTGCTCTTCCTCGCGTTTCGAGATCTGTTCGACTTCCTGATCGGGGTGTTCGCCCTGGTGACGGCCCTCGTCTGGACGTTCGGCCTCATGGGGTGGGCTGGAATAGCGTTTTCCCAACTCCTCATTGCGATCCCACCGCTTCTCCTGGGAGTCGGGATCGACTTTGGCATCCACGTGATCAACGGCTATCGCGAACGGGCCACAAAAGAGGGTTTGGCGGCCGCCATGCGGCCAACAATGCGTCAATTAGTCGTCGCCTTTGGCATCGTAACTGGCACGACCGTCCTCGGCTTTTCAGCCAACTTGACGAGCCAACTCGCGCCGATCCGTGACTTCGGTGTCATCGCAGCGCTCGGCATCCTGGTCACGTTCCTCGTCTTCGGCATCTACCTACCAGCAATCAAAGTGCTCGTGGAGCGTCTCAGAGAACGACTCGGATCCCAGAGCGAAGAGACCCAACAGACGGGGGTCAAGAGTCCGATCGGAAAGGACGGCAGCGTCCTCGAACCGTTGCTGACCGCTGGCATCGTATTCGGCAGACGAGCACCAAAGCTGGTTCTCGTCGGTGTTCTGCTCACCGGCATCGTTGCCGGGGGGTACGGAGCAGGCGTCGAAACCAGTTTCTCGGACGAGGATTTCCTCCCGCCCGAGGACATTCCCGATTACATTGAATACGCGCCTGAGCCGTTTGGAACCGGGACGTACACTGTGACAGAATCGACGAACTTCCTCGAAGCCAACTTCGAACCCTCCAGTTCGGATTCACTCACGATCTATTACGAACGGCCGATGACAGGCGATACCAGCCTCGAACTGATCGATCAAGCCGGCTCGATTCCCCCGTCAGCGATCGAGCAGTCCGGTGTCCGCACCGAAAGCAGGAGTATCCAGACCGTGATCGACACGTATGCGTCCCAATCCCCCGAGTTCGCCATATTGGTCGCTCGAAATGATCGGGACGGGAATGGAGTTCCCGATGACAACCTCGAGGCGATCTATGCGGCACTTCGTGACTCACCCCACGAGGCGTCTGTCGAGCGCTATCTTTCCGATTCGAACAGACAGACCGTGGTCTATTACGACGTGGAAAGTGATGCAACTCAGTCAGAGGTCTCCGCAGCAGGGACACTACTGGAAAACAGACTTCGTGGTGATGCGACAGCGACTGGGACCACCGTCATCTTTGCCGACATCGCGGGGCTGATCTACGAATCCGCGATCATCAGTTTGCTCGCAGCGATCGGGATTACGGCCGTGTTCCTCGTCCTGGTCTATCACTTCCTCTTCCGGGAGTGGATGTTAGGGCTGGTGAACCTGTTGCCCATCTTGCTGACGGTGACACTTGTCCTCGCGACCATGCGTGCCTTCGACATGAAATTTAACGCCCTCACGGCGACGCTTCTGGCAGTCACCATCGGAATGGGTGTCGATTACTCGGTTCACCTCGTCCACCGCTTCATCGAGGAGTACGAGGGAACGACGTCAGTATACAACGCCCTGTATCCCACAATGCGTGGGACGGGTGGCGCACTGACTGGAAGTATGCTTACCACGGCAGCGGGTGTGGGGATTCTTGGGATAGCCATCACGCCCATCCTCCAAACGTTCGGTATCCTCACTGCACTCAGCATCATCTATGCTTACCTGACCTCGATGATCATCTTGCCGGCTGCGTTGATTGTCTGGGACCGATTCGGATCGATGACGGAGCAAAAACACCCACAGGGAGATACAGTTGTTACTGATGGTGGTGACCGTGAGGTCGACGAATTCGAATGGGTTGCCGACGGTAGAAACCACGAATTCAAACGGGTTGCTGAGGGTGAAAACGACGAATTCGAATGGGTTGCCGACGGTAGAAACCACGAATTCAAACGGGTTGCTGAGGGTGAAAACGACGAATTCGGATGGATCGGTGACGGGTGAAAAGCCATTTTCGGCTCTAATGGTTTCTTAGAACGGTTTTCCCACTATTCGGGCGATCGGTCGGCCGAAACTTCAAAATCGATGGATGAATCTGCCTCAAGTTCGCCGACATTTGTTGCAAGGTCCTGGAGAACTGTATTTTTCCGGGCTTCGAACTGGCTTCGGAGGGATGAATCCTCGATCAGTTCCAGGTTGGTTTCGACGGTTCGAACTGCTGCAAGCGTAGCGCTGTATACTATCCACAATCCGCTGTAAAGATCGGGCGCAACCGCCCCATCTACGGCTGTAATGATACCAAGCGAGTCTTCGAGGATGCTGGAACACGAGTCAGCTATTGAGAGCGGAATCCCTGTCGCCCGCTCCAACACCGTTTGGTCGGTTTCGTCGGATGCTCCAGCGAACAACGCATCCACGGCCTCTGCGTCCGAAGCGGCCAACGACAGGAGTATTGACCGATGATTTCGCACTGATTGTCGGACGTCCCGAATCATCTCCTTCTCCGAGTCGGCTCCCAACCGGTTTTCAAGCGTGTGGATTGCTGCCTTTTCGACCAACGCTGCCCCACCAGCGCCAGCCAAAGCTACCACGGATCCACTTGCTGGGGCGACACGGTTCGAGGCGACTCTATCGAAAAACGCGCCGATTTCCTGGGTTTCCTCAACCATTACTACCACATCCTGACAAGAGCCACGTTGAACTCGGACATATCCATTGGCGGATTCCGCAGGGCGGTCCCCTGCCGATTCTTTCCATCGGTTACAGCTCCACCGCGAGCGTTTCGATGAGTTTCGCTTCGACGGCATTCAGCCGTTGAGAAAGCGCCGACCGTGTCACACCCACTTCCTCGGCCAGATCTGAGAGAGACGCTTCCCGAGGATTGGCGTAATAGCCCTTAGAGACGGCGACGTGGACGATTTCCCGTTGTTTTTCGGTGAGTGAAACCTCATCGAGAAATTGGTCGGTTTGGTCTGTCTCCGACCCCGACCATTCGGAGCCTGATTGGAGGCGACGTAAGTGCCATTCGTCCTCGCTCTCACGGAGCCGATCGGAGAGCGCAAGCAACGTATCGCGGGAATCCACGAAGGCATTGATGATCAACGAGCCGTCTTCGATGAGAAGATCCGACGGTGTAATGCCCGGCTTGCACACGATGTTGCACGTACACATGTCATCGATGGGAGTCGTCACCACTTCTGTGGGTGTCGATTCGTCCGCAAATCGAATCGTGGCATGGCACTCGGTGCCTGTCAGCTGGATCGAACCGTCCACTGTCTCGTTTCCGTACGTTGCTGCTGGACAGGACACCGTAGCCTTGCGATCGATCTCGAGTTCAACCCAGAGCTCATCGGCTCGAGTTCGTCCATGGTCTTCCCCGGCGGTTTCCCCGACAGCAAGCTGTTGTCGTTGTTGTGTAGCCATGGATTTTCAGAGCGGTTTGTTCGGTTTTCCGAGCCCAATTATCGTCTCTTTAGGCTCGGATCTGGTTTGCTTGTTCCATTGCATAGTGGACACTGGGACCGGAATCGACGATAAGGTATTGTCTAGCTATCTGTACCGGGCGGGAAATTAGGGGCTAGCTATCTTAACATCGATAAACGAAAAATCCCGCTGAAAATGACATAATTGGTTCGGAATTTGATCCATCATAGGAGAACAGGCGTGGGGAGAGACTATGAGGCCGTTTCAAGTCCCTTCATCCAGGCGACCACCGTCGGATTCGAACAGCAACTCCGCAAGTTCCAATTGCGCGTGGCGGAGGTGGTGATTGACCGTCGAACCGGCTAGATCGAGATCAGCAGCGATGTCCTCAATCGTGCTATTCCGTGGCCACTCGAAGTACCCGGCGAAATACGCAGACTTGAGGACTTCGAACTGGCGATCGGTGAGCACCTCACGAACCGACACACCACTTTCAGCACCGAGGGCAGCCTGTCGTTCCGCTTCGGTCTTCGCGATGAATTCCGAGTTCGAATCGATCGATTGAACCAGTCCGACCGTCGTTTCAATATCGGCGTTCCGGGGCACTTCTAAGGTATATGTCCCACTCCCTTTGTCCAATTCAATGGCTTGGAGCCGAGCCTGTCGCTGGGAGAATTGCTGTAGTTTCGAGTCCTCCCCGAAGGAGACTTTGACCCGGTAGGGCTCGGATTCCGTCATAATCGGGGATACTTCAATAATACCCGGCTCATTTTCCAACCGGTCTAGAAACGCCTGCAAAGACACGTTTTCGACCCGGATGTAGGCGTCGAGGGTTTCAGGCTTGGTCCCGGCAACGGTTCCTTCCAACCAGAGCCGACAATCCAGGCCAGTTGTCGGTTCCACGAACGGCAAGGTCGTCTCCGTAACCTCGAAAGTCAGTTCAACGACCGTATCTGCAAACAGGAGTTTCTTGTCCGTGATGGCGTCGATCGCAAAGCCAACTGTCTTCCCCAGGGTCCGTAATCCGGATACCTCCCTGTCGGAAAAGGCATATTCACGGCCTGTCGCCACCACCAGAACACCGAATACGGTTTCACGGTACGCTAATGGAATCGCTGCAAATTCGCGATTGTTCTCACCGAATGCGACTCCCTCGAAGACCGGGCCTGTAAAGCCGGTCTCGAACTGCAACTGACCGCTTTCGAACGCCGTAGAAACGAGCGAATACAACCCATGAGACTGGTCGATTTCACTCCCAGTCTCGATTTGAGATCGAGTGGCAGCGGTCCGCACCGAAAATGGATCACTCCCGTGCCGTCCGACGATCCATGCCGATTCGTACACCTCCGATTCGGTAAGCGAGGAACACACCGTCCGTTCGATCCGGTCCTGATCCGACGATTCGACCAGTTCCTGGGTGATCGTTAGTACCAGGTCAGTGATTCGATTGAGCGTTTCGAGTTCGTCCCGCTGTTGTCTGAGTGTCCGCTCCCGTTCTTTTCGGTCAGTGATGTCCTCGACGACGATCATCACCCCATCTAAGGTTTCCTCACCGCCAGGAACCGGTGCCACTGACAAACTCACGTCAACGGGGTCGCCCGTTTTGGTCTGCCACCGTTTTTCGGCGCCGGAAATCGGGCCATCGACGATCGCCGTGGAGAGCAATTCCTTGAAATCGGCTCGATCCCCGTCGGGGATGGCCGGGCTCGCCGCCCCCTCGACTGCATCGGCCGACCATCCGAACATGTCCTCGGCAGCGGGATTCCACCGTTTGACCTGTCCTTTAGGGCCCGTAATAAGAATCCCTGCCGGCGATGCCCGAATAAGGGCCTCCAGTTTCTCAGTTGTCGTCCTGAGTTCCTGAATATATCCCGGCAGATCGGTCTGCATCTGGTCGAGCGAGCGACCGAGTTTGCCCGGAATCCGTTCTGCCAACACCGGGTCATCGAAATCCCGGCGCGCAAGTGCTTGGGCCTGTTTCGAGGCCGTGTCCTGATAGGACTGGACGGCTTCAAAGGAGTGTGAGAGTTGCGCTAATTCCGAGCGTTGCTGATGTTCGGGGAGGGATGTATCGATCGGCAATCCAATGTCAGTGATAGGCTCGGTCTCGCCTCTCGCTAATCGTTGACCGACCCGTGCAATGTCCGCCATTGGCAATCCGAGATACCGCCGTGCAGCAACTGCACCGACCAATGCAACACCGATATCGACAGTCAAGAGGACGAGCAACACCTGCACAAGAACCCCCCGTCGCTCCCGGAGCACCAGCGCGAACTCCGCGGTAACGCTATCACTCCGGGAAAGTAACTCGTCGCTCTGGCGGTTCACGTATTGCACTGACTCCTGAAATTCCGCAGTGCTCGGGTCAGCCGTGAGAACCGTCTCGACGTGAGGCTGATACGTGTCCCACGACGATCGAAGGGCGGCCAATTCGGGGTCCAAGGAATCAGGGGCGGCTGTCAGCGTCTCTCCGCGTAGCGTCACCTGGGGACGATCCGCTATTGCAGCGGCATCGGGGTTCAATGCCAGGTCCGGTACCGTTCCTCCCCCTTCAAGAGCCGCCAGGTTTTCTTCGAACCGAGCGCTCGCGATTTGGAGACGATCCCGAGCATTGTCGGGGTTTTCGCCCTGTTGCACGTCGGTTGCCAGGCGTGCCATTCGCTGGCTGAGCATCCGCTCTTGGCCGGCAATGTTGACTGAGTTACCCACCTGTTCGGCCTGCTGATGATAGGTATAAATCACGCCGATATTGACACTAGCCACCAGCACCAGAACCACCAGCAGCAAAGACACCTTCTCGAAGAGTTTGAGCCGGGTGTTGAGATGGGTGAGAAGTCCGGACATTACTCGAGTGGGAACCAGTATTCACACACCGGCGCCGCTGCGAAAAGAAAGTATCGCCATCCAAAAACTGCAGAGGATGGTGATCGAGGCCCGGTCAGGAATCCGGAACTCGATTGAGCATGTGATCGTCGGCAGAGGCCGTTCCGGTCCCTTCATCCAAGAGGGTCTCGACGTCCGTACCACGGGCACCAAGCGATCTGGCGGCAGTCTCGCGAACGATCTCGGTTTCGGCTTCGTCCTCGAGGAGCGCCGTTAAGGCATCTTCGACAGCAGAATCGTCGTCGTACTGTCCCATGAGTTTGACCGCCCATTCTCGAACCCGGTCACTCGGGTCATCGAGAGCATCGAACAGGTGCTCCCGAACGTCACTCCCCTTGATTCTGGTCAGTGAAATGAGCGCGTTTCGACGGACCCCTTCGTGATCGTCGTAAAGCATTGCCTCGAATCGATCCGAATACTGTTCACGAGCGAGTCGGTCGAGTGTCACGGCTGCCTCAGCCCGTACCCACGGATCCCCGTCGGTTTCGAGTACGTCGATTGCCACTGTGGGGTCCCCGTCGAGTTTCCCCAGTGCCTCGATGGCGAATTGCCGAACCTGGTCGTCTGAATCCGTCCTGGCCAGATCAGCAAGTTTGTCTCGAATTGCATCTGGTGGCTCCCGTCGTGCCAGGGCGAGAGCAGCACGTCGGCGAGTTGGAGCGTCCTGCGAGTCGAGCATTTCTTTCAAGCTGTCGAGCGAGGCATCTTCTACGGGACCGATATCTGCCGCGGAATAATCCGCCGGATCCGCGTTCCCCAGGGTAATGTCTCGCACATCCGTCTTTCCGTCGGCCCCGACTGCATCCCGTCGCTGGGACTCATCCGTCATCGGCTCTCGGCCCCCGTGAACAGCACAAGTGCAACAAGCAGTGAGATGGCAGACGGAATCGTCGCGGGGACACCAGCAACAAGCACAAGCGCGCCAGCCAGGGCCGGCGGTGCATCACGGTGTTCCAGGCCAGCAGCCACTGCCGACACACCCCCAATGGCGCCAAGAACGAGGAGCGGCAGCGGAAGCCCGATGACCCCCATTCCAAGGAGGCTCACTGCGGCTGTGATGACAGGTGCTGCCAACCCGATTCCAGCGACAATGGCTCCTCCGAGAAGTCCGACAAAGACACTCCGGCGGGAGAAACCTGTAAACGCGGGCGTCCCAGCGATCGCGACTCCAATGGCGATCGAACCAAGCCCCCTGGTCAGTGCCGGCTCAAAGCCAAGGGCTGCGAGCATCGAAACCACGATGCCGAAGACGAAGGCACCCGTGACGGCGAGCCTCGCGAGACTTCGCCACCCCGTCCGTGAGCGACCCTGATCGAGTCCGACAACCACACTCGCAGCGCCGATCGCGATTGTCGCCGGACCCATCGCCGACTGCGAGACGAGTGACAACGCCCCGAAGACACCCGCGAAAAGCATTCCAACCCGAACAAACGATGACTCGGATGTCAATCCAAGGACAAGCGCGCCAAGAGCTGGGCCTGCGAGCGCGGCCGCCTCGATCGGGGCCCCGATCGATCCCATCGGGAGCCGCGGGCCGATCGGTGTGTTCGTTCCGACCGTGAAGGCCAGAAGCGCCAGCATCGGGAGGAGTGCTATCAATCCGGCGCCAGTTTTCACGGAAGCGAGGCTCCAGCTCCCGGGATCGGGCGGAACCGAGTCACTTTTGCGAGCGGTCAGCGTTGTCATTACG
>JAGXLJ010000023.1 GCA_018334775.1 Halodesulfurarchaeum sp. | reverse complement strand
GAAGGAATACGAGTAGGCTACTGCAGCGCGGACAGGGCCTGTTCGATCAACGTGTTCTCGGTTCCAGTCTGGAGGGACGTACCGATTGCTCGGACCGCATCGAGTAGTTGTTCGGCCCGTTCCGGTTCGACTGTCCCCTCCAGCGCTCGAATCCGGCGAACGTGACTGTCCACCTGCTCGAGTGGCCCATCGATGTCCACTGCCACATCCGTCGTGTCCACCCAGCTTTTGAGCGCGTCGTGATAGTCACTCACTGCATCCGCGACAGCCAACCCTCGTGGCCCGGTCATGGGCTCCGGAACTGCCTCGGCAGGGGGTCGACTCCCCTCGTTCGCGGCCTCGAACAGTGTCTTGACGTACTCGAGGTCCACCTCTTCGCCGCCGAGACCCGTGGTCATCGACCGTCGCAGGTGATGCGCTACATGCCGAATTTCGTGTGCGGCGAGATATGCGTCCGTAAGGGAACGCAGGTCCCCGCCACTGACAAAGCCACGACGGAGAACATACTGGCGGGCTGTATCGTCCGCGGCGTCACCAGCCTCGCGATATCGTTCATTTACCAGTGCGTCGAGTGCCACGTCCAAATCGAGTTCCGCAGGCCGATCGGTGTGAGGCTTGCGCTCACCGATACCGACGCTGTGCATGCTTCCACACTCGGGACACTCCGGACTCCCCGTCTCGTAATACGACCACTGGGTGCCACAATCCTTGCATTCCCGAATCCCCCGAACCTCCATAGGTTGTCTTCACGGCCCGGGACCAAAGGCGTCGCGGTCCACCCCATCAGGGCCAAGTATTTTGCCGTTTCCGGGCGACCTGGCTGTATGCCAGTCCGTCCAGCCACGTTTTCGATCGTCGCTCGGGACCCAGCACAGGAGGCGATCGGCATCGCGGTCCAATCGAAGTTCGTCAGTGTCGGATCAGTCGTCCCGTTTGCCGCGGCCGACGCCGGTGGAATCGCCACCCAAAGCTACGCGAATGTGGCCTACGGGCCCGATGGACTGGCCGTACTCCGGTCGGGCGCAGACGCCGAGGCGGTCATTGACGAATTGATCGAGGACGACGAGGAAGCCGAGAGCAGACAGGTCGGTATCGTGGGTCAGAACGGCTCAGTAGCAGCGTTTACTGGCGAGGAATGTCTCGACCACGCTGGCGATCGGCAGGGTGAGCACTATACCATCCAGGGCAACATTTTGGAGGGGCCCGACACCCTGGATGCGATGGCCGAGGCCTATGAGACGACGGCAGGTGGACTTCCAGAACGGCTCATAGCCGCCCTGAAAGCGGGGAACGAAGCGGGAGGCGACCGCCGGGGAGAGCAATCTGCGGCCATGTACGTCGTGAAACCCGAAGGCGGGTACGACGGTCGGAACGATCGCTGGATCGACGTCCGGGTCGACGATCACGAGTCACCGATAGCGGAACTCGAACGCGTGTTCCGGATTTACGACGTCACGCTTTTGGAGCGGGCCGAACCGGAGGACCTGCGAGAACTCTCCGGGTCGACCGCCGAATCGGTCCTGGAGATTCTCGTCACGCTAGACCATTACGACGGGACGCCCACGACAGCGATGGGTGAGGAAGAACGGGAGGCCCTCGAGGAGTTCCGTGGGGTGAACAACTTCGAGAACCACTCCCTTGCGGTACTCGAAGATGCTATAGCAAGGGGGTGGGAGGACGCCGAAGGGACCGGGTCCGACAGGTTGGTGAACGCGATCTGGCACGGGCTCTCCAGACTGGAGCGGGCCTGAACGTGCCAAATGGCAGTTGCTGACCCGGCGTAAACACGAGACACAGGCGGGACAGGGTACTGGGATTCTCGAAATGTTGGGGCCGACGGTAGATTTAATACCAACCATCTGTATCTTCGGGATGACGCTTCGCTTTGGAGGGCCGAAGCGTCAGCGGGGACCAACTCAGGGCGGCAGCGGGATCGGGTTCCGATCCCGCTACCTTTTCACAAACAGTTCACCAGAACCGTTCGGTCCGTCGAGCCAGCGCTGAACGTTGGGTCTCGGAAGCGGGCTCCATGACCACCCCAAACCTGCCGATTCGATTAGGTGACGTTTCAGATTCCATTCACTGATAGTGATCCGGTTCGAGACTCTCTTGACCCAATATACTTATATTTGCCTGGCAAATATACTGTATCAGGGTTCACACATGTATGACCTTACAGGCTTTCAACGAGACCTCCTCTATGTCGTGGCGGGCCTCGACGAACCACATGGGCTCGCGATCAAAGAGGAACTCGAACAGTACTACGAATCAGAAATCCACCACGGTCGGCTCTACCCGAATCTGGATACGTTAGTCGACAAAGGGCTCATCGACAAAGGCCAGCGTGACCAACGGACGAATTACTACACGGTCACGCGCCGTGGCAAGCGGGAGATCGAAGCGCGCCGGGACTGGGAAATCGATTACGTCGATATCGAGTAACTCGGCAGTCGATTTTCATCGCCTGGCCGAGGAGCCTATGCCTCGTCCTCCGACCCCGAGTCGGGTTCGTCGCTGGCCTGAGACAGTGGATCCGGAACAGCCTCCGGTTGAATCGGTGCGCCAACGAGCAATTCTGGGAGAACCAGCGCGACGAAGTGAACCAAAAGCACCAGCAGCATCGGCCCCAGGAACAGTCCGTACCAGCCAAAGAGCAGTGGCCCGAAAATATAGGCCAACATTATCATTCCCAGATGGAGGTTCCGGCCCGAAACGTACGGTCTGAGGACCAGATCGGGGATCACGTCCACGATCACGAAAGACACGATAACGAACACGACCGGAAACCACACCAGAGCTGGGTCACCACCGGTTGCGATGACGAGGTAGATGGCGGCTGGAACGTAGACGATCTTGATGCCGATCACCGGAATCAAACTCGCGACCCCGGTCAACAACCCCAGGAGCGCTGGATACGGTAGATGTAGACCTGCCGGTGAAAGGACGTTGAGCACAGAATACGCCGCGGCTCCGATAATCCCTGTGAGGACTGCGTTGAGGATGTTCCCGAAAAAGATGTTCGAAAAGTCCCGATCGACCCGGTACATGTAGGCCTCCATAACGCCCTCCGAATCCGCGAAGCGTTGGCGCCACCACCCCGCAAGGCGGTGATCGTCCCGGAGCAAATAGAACGCGATGATGATCACGACGAACAGATGCAACGCGCCGATGCCGAAAAAGCCGAGATAGGTCATCAATTCCTGCACGATCGTTTGGACGGTCTCCAGCGTGCCGGGGCCCGATAGGAGCGACAATGGGTCAGCAACGATCTGCGAGACATCGAAGTACGGAGCGAGAAGGCTCTGCAGGGGTTGATACCCCACGTCCTGGGTTTCAAGGAAGTTGTTCAGTTCTTGCAGGGCTATGGCGACCGTGTAGAAGGCCAACAGCAACGCAGGCAGGGCAAGTGCCACGAGTGAGACACCCGCAGCCAGTGAGTGATTTTGAATGACACGGCTCAAACGCTTGTGGATGGGTCGTGTGGCATAGTAGACGAAAATACCGAAGACGAACGTGCCGATGAAGGAGGTGAGAAGATAGCCGACGAGTACGGCAAGCACGAGCGCGATTGCCCACCACCCGAGGCGATCGCGATCGATCCGTCCGAGGGTTGTCATGGTCGGTCCACGGGCGGGACAGTAAAAACCTCAGGGGCAACTATCCCGGACCATCCCCAACCGAACCCGTCAAAAATGGAGCAATTCGCCGGTGGCTCTCCCCTTAAAGGGGCCATTGTGGAACAGATACCCATGACAACCGACCTCCCGGTCAACCCGGCCACGATCGACCCGAGCGACCGCGGCGAGCGTCGCGCCGAACTGGAAATGACACACAAGGAGGCCGTCGAACACGTTCGTGGGCTCCTGAAAGACGCTGGTTTCGGCATCGCAACGGAGTTTGTCCCCTCGAAAATGGTCAACGAGAAGGTTGACGCCGAACGAGACCCATACACGGTTCTCGGCGCCTGCAGTCCCGCAGTGGCGGATGATGCCCTCGAGGAAACCGCAAACGAGATAGGTGGACTCTTTTCGTGCAACGTCGCGATCTGGGAGACTGAAGAGGGGGCTCAGGTTGTCTACCACGTCTCGATAATGAAAGTCGCCAGGCTGGTCGGTCTTGCACCGAACACGGCGGCGTGGGGGAAAATCATCGAGCGAACAGGGAGTGCCCTCGACGATGTCTGGGAAAGGCTCTAATCCTGCCTAAAACTGATACCGACGGTCCTCTTCTCCGCCCGAACGCTCGCCCATGCCAGCCATGTCATCGTAGGTCATGCCGGAGAGATACTCGTCGTATGTCACGTCGTACCGACCCCTGAGGTGGAAATCGAGTTTTCCCGTCTCGGCCGTCGATTGGAAGAGCATGTGTATGGCCCGAGACACGAGCGCTGACGGATCGTCCTCTTCGAGGGCCGATTGGAGCATCGCGAGTTCGAGTCTGCTCTCGTCGTCGAGCGTGAATTCGACCGAATCGAGGTCGCCATAGGCGTCTTCAACGTCAGCGGTGAGATCGTCCAGACTCATAAGACAGATTCACGGGGCCACGGAAAAACCCGTTTCGGACGAAATCCACACATTTCCATGACTTTTCAAAGTCAGGCGACCTACCTATGTCATCCCAGTCATGACGGACCCGCTCTCGGCCCTCGATATCAATGCGGTCCAGCAGGCACTCGTTTCGTGGTACGAAGCGGACCACCGGTCGTTTCCCTGGCGCGAAACGGAGGCCCCCTACGAGATTCTGGTTTCGGAAGTGATGAGCCAGCAAACCCAATTGGAGCGAATTGTCGGCCCGTGGGAGGACTTCATCGAGCAATGGCCAACGGTGGCCGCGCTGGCTGGAGCGGACCGGTCCGACATCGTCGCGTTCTGGTCAGAGCATAGCCTGGGCTACAATAACCGAGCCCGCTATCTCCACGAGGCGGCCCAACAGGTCCAAGCCGAATTCGGGGGGATCCTTCCACGCGACCCCGAGGAGCTCGAGTCACTGATGGGAGTCGGGCCATACACCGCGACGGCCGTGGCGTCGTTTGCCTTCGACACCGGTGGAGCAGTCGTTGACACGAACGTCAAACGAGTGCTCCATCGAGCGTTTGGGGTTCCGGATGACGATACAGCGTTCGAAACGGCAGCCGAGAACGTGGTGCTCGCTAAGTCGCCAGGGCTGTGGAACAACGCCATCATGGAACTGGGCGGTGTCGCCTGTTCGAAAACACCACGCTGTGATGGGGCCGAGTGTCCATGGCGCGAGTGGTGTCGAGCCTACAAAACCGGCGATTTCACTGCGCCGGACGTGCCCACACAACCCGAATTCGAGGGGAGCAGACGCCAGTTCCGCGGCCGAATCGTTCGCACGCTAAGCGAGCACGGGGAACTTCCACTCGACGAACTCGGGCCCAAAATCCGAGTCGATTACGACCCGAATGGGGCCGACGACCGGGAATGGCTGCGCGACCTGGTCGCGGACCTGGCGGGAGACGGGCTCCTCGCGCTCAATGATACCGGCGAAGCAACCGTTCAGCTCAGGCCCTAGCCGGGTCACCACTGTTCCGGCGGTCACCCCCCTTTTACGTACCAAACGGTCCAACCGTCGACCATGTCACCAACAATCGGCGCGATCGTCGGGAGTTTGCGGGACGGAAGTGTGACCCGCGTCGGCCTGGAGCACGCTCTCGATGCCGTCGAATCCCATGGCGCCACGGCGCGGCTCATCGATCTCAGGACCTACGAGCTGCCAGTGTACGATGCGGATGCGAAAGATGCGGGTGATGCCCCGGAGTTGCGAGCCGAAATTCGGGACCTCGACGCCATCTTGCTTGGAACACCGGTGTATCACGGGTCCTATTCAGCCCCGCTGAAGAACGCGCTTGACTACTGTGGCTTCGACGAATTCGAAAATACAACAGTCGGACTGATGGCAGTTGCCGGCGGCGGGTTCCCACTCCCGGCGCTCGATCACCTGCGAGGCGTACTCCGGGCGCTGGACGCCTGGGTCCTCCCGTTCCAAGCAGCGATCCCGGACTCACATACGGCGGTGGAAAATGGTGTCGTTACCGATCCGGACCTCCAGGACCGACTCGACACACTCGGCCAGCGTATCGTCGAATACGCCTCGATCGAACCGGATCCGATCACTTTTGAAGGGAAACACAACGTCGGCGCAGGAGAGCACGAATCGGACTGATTTTAATGGGTGGCGCCCGGGTACAAAGTATGCGCGCGATCAGGGAAAACGGGTGGGTTGAGGTCATCTCCGGGTCGATGTTCTCCGGCAAGACCGAGGAACTCCTTCGACGATTGCGACGGACAGAAATCGCGGGCCAGTCAGTTGCGGCGTTTACGCCCGCAATCGATGATCGCTACGGACAGGCCGAACTCGGCTCCCACGCTGGCCACACGTGGGAGGCGACTGTTGTCGACAATACACCCGACGGTGTTCGGTCGATCCCGAACCGTCTGGACGGCGAATCCGTTGTCGCCATCGACGAGGCGAACTTCTTCCCCGTCGAAATAGTCACGGTCATCGATGACCTGGCGAACGAGGGACGTCGGGTCATCGTCAGCGGCACTGATCAGACGTTCCGGGGAGAACCGTTCGAACCACTGGGACAGTTGATGGCCAACGCCGAGTACGTCGACAAGCTCAGAGCGATCTGTGCAGTCTGTGGAGAGCCTGCGACGCGCAATCAGCGACTCGTGGACGGTGAACCCGCTCACATCGACGAGCCCACCATTCAAGTCGGCGCCGAGGAGACCTATGAGGCACGCTGTCGAAACTGCCACGAGGTCCGACGAGACTGAGCCGGCATTCGACAAGCGTTTAGGAGTTCGGCGGTTTCGATTTATTACAAATGGGTACGTGTGTTATTTGTGGCTCACCCGCTGACGGCGACGTTTGTAGCACGCACGAGGAGGACGTGTTCTTCGAGTTTCGTGGCTCCAGAGCAAACCAACTTACGCCGGATCGATACTACCGCGGGACCGTCGATGGGTTCGCGGAGTTCGGCGTCTTCGTCGACATCGGGCCCGTAACCGGCTTGTTGCATCGAAGCGAGATACCAAAACGTCTCGAATCCCTGGCGTGGGATTCGGGGGAGGGGGTCTTCGTTCAGGTCCTTGCGATTCACGACAATGGAAACATCGACCTCGGTTGGTCACTTCGACAGGCCGAGCGGGAGTTCCGGGGCCGAATGATCGACGACCCGGAGGTCGGGAAACCGGTGCTCCACGACTCGGCGGCAGCGGAAGACGAAGAGAGGCCGGACACCGAAGCGAAGACATCAGAATCGACCCTCGGCGAACCGGAAGCCGTCGAGCGAGCGCAAACAGAGCCCGGATCTACCGACGGTGGCTCGGCCGAATCCGTAAGTCCGTCCGAATCGGACGATTCCGTGAGTCCATCCGTATCGGACGATTCTGTAAGTCAATCCGAGCCGGCCGAATCCGAAGCAACCGCAGAAACAGACGCAGAACCGACCGAACGTGCGGAGCCAGCGGAGCCAAGTGGTGAAATCGAACGGCTCCCGATCACCAAACTCGAAAATGCGCTCGATTCGACGGTCGCAGTCGAAGGACGGGTAACGACCATTCGACAGACGGCCGGACCGACGATCTTCGAAGTCGAAGACGAAACCGGGAGTGTCGACTGTGCAGCCTTCGAGGAAGCGGGCGTCAGAGCCTATCCGGACATCGAAACGGACGGCATCATCCGCATCGTGGGTGTCGTCGAACAGCATCGGGGCGAAGTGCAGGTCGAAACCGAGTCCCTATCGGTGCTGTCGGGCGAGGACGCGGAAGAAGTTACGGACCGTCGGGAAAACGCAGTCTCCGAACGGTCGGAACCGCCCGAGACCTCGCTTTTCGTTGCCGATCCCTCGATCGAGGCCGTGAAAGCGGATCTGATCGATGCGGCGACCGCCATCCGTCGGGCCGTCATCGAATCCCGACCAGTCATTATTCGACATACGGCCACCCTTGAAGGGTACGTCGGTGGGGCCGCACTCGAACGAGCCCTGCTCCCGCTCATTCGGGACGAACACGCAGACGCTGGTGCGGAGTACCACTTCGTCGACCGGCGCCCGCTGGAGGACCCGATCTACGACGTCGAAGCGGCGACGACCGACGTCACCTCCATGCTCGAGGCCGCAGACCGACACGACGAAACCCATCCGCTGTTTGTCCTCATCGACGCTGGTTCGACCCTGGAATCCGTGGATGGACTGTCGCTGCTCTCGATTTACGACGCCAGCAGTGTCGTGGTAGATGGCGGCTATGCGGACACCGACGCGACCGACGCTGCAGATCAACTCGTCAGTCCGACTGCCACCGGTGGAAGTCCCGTCTCGACGGGCGTGCTCGGGGCCCACCTTGGGGCACTCGTGAACGACGAGGTTCGAGCGGATCTGTCCCATCTCCCCGCAGCGAGCTTCTGGACCGAGCCGCCCGCTCCATACGCCGAGCTAGCAACCGACGCTGGCTACGAACTGGACACGATAACTGACATCCGGAACGCTGTGGCCCTCGAGGCGTTCTACCAGTCCTACGAGGACAAGCGCGAACTCATCGCCGACCTGTTTTGGGACGACGGCAATGCCTCGCTGGCGGCGCCATTGAGCGAGCAGTTCGAGACGAAACTCGAAACAGAAGTCGAAACGGCACGGCCACACCTACAGCGCCGCAGTGAGAACGGGGTCCAGATCGACGTCCTCGACGTCGCGGCCTACACCCATCGCTACGACTTCCCGCCAACCGACCTGCTTCTCGCGGAACTGCACCGCCGAGAGGCGCAAGACTCGGATGCGATGGTCACGATCGCGCTCGACGAGGACGAACTCTTCCTCGAGCGTTCGACCGCGCTCGACGTGCGGGCCATCGGCGAGGCTGTGGCCGAGCGCGTTCCAGGTGGAGGGGTTACCCCCCGCGGAGGTCGAGACGGACGGATCGAATTCCTTGCCGGGCGACGCGAAGATGTCCTCGATGCAGTAATCGAGGAAGTCTCGGCCTGGTTGGGCTGAACGACACCCTTTTTGGCGGGTCTCCGCTCGATTCGGTATGGACCAGGAGGGCGAGCGACGCTTCGACGCTGCGTGTGCGGACGTCATCGCCCAGATCATCGACGGTGCTGTCGACCGCGACGATGTCGAGCAAGCGAAACTCGACGCCTGTGGAACCTATTCCTCGCCGAAGGTTCCCACGAACGGTGACATCCTTGCAGCCGCGCCCGACGACAAACGGGATCAGGTAGAGCCGGTGCTCCGACGAAAGCCCGTTCGGACCGCCTCCGGGGTAACCCCAGTTGCGGTCATGACGAGCCCCGAGCCCTGCCCCCATGGGAAGTGCCTGTACTGTCCAGGAGGGCCCGCCTCGGAGTTTTCCTCAGCGCAGAGTTACACCGGTCACGAACCCGCAG
>JAGXLJ010000313.1 GCA_018334775.1 Halodesulfurarchaeum sp. | reverse complement strand
CCGATGAACTGGTACGGCCGGACGAAGGTACTGGGAGAGCGGGCCATCGAGACGTTTGCGGATGGGGCGTTCCCGGCACATCTCTACCTGAAGTCGAATCTCTACGGCGAGCACGAGATCGGCGACCGGACAGTGACGAAGGGGACGGTGATCAACTTCTTCGTGGACCGGGTGTTTGCCGAGGAGCCGATTACGGTCTACGAACCCGGGACGCAGGCGCGGAATTACATCCACGTGAAAGACGTGGCAAACGCCTACGTCCGGAGTGCAGAACGGCTGCTCGAGCAGCTCGATAGGGGGGAGACCGGGACCTGGACCTACGAGATCGCGAGTAGCGAGGATCCGAGCGTCAAGGAAGTGGGCGAGTTGGTGCAATCGATCGCGGCGGAGCAGGGCATCGAGACCGACGTCGAGTTGGTGGAAAATCCCCGGGGGAACGAGACGCTGGTGAGCGAGTTCGCCGTCGACACGTCGAAAGCGAAGGCGGAGTTGGGGTGGGAGCCGACCCATACCGTCGAGGAGACGGTCAGGGAATTGCTCGAGAAACGATCGGACTGATCGATCTTAACTGGCCGTTTCATTTATCGGATGTGTGCGGTTCGTATCGAAAGCGTCAACGGATTTATGGCGTTCCAATTTGTATACACCTGTATACAGATGGGCGCGAACTATAAAAGTGTGCGATTGACAGAGGACGCTTATGAGAAGCTTGCCAGTCGAAAGAACGAAGATGAAACGTTCTCAGAAGTCGTCGACCGACTCGCCTCAGAGCGGCCAATCAGCGAGGTAGCGGGACTCTTCACTGAGGAGGACATCGAAAGCATTCGGTCCCGCCGAGAAGAGAGCTATGAGTCATACACAGCGAACCGTAAGGACCAGTGGCGTACATGATCCTCGACACATCATTCATCGAGGATGTCGCCCAGGAAGACGACGCTGCACTTGCAAAAGCTTCAACGCTCCGTAACGAGGGAATTCCCGAGCGTCTCTCCTCGATGACCCTCTATGAACTCTATTGGGGTGTTGGATATGTCGAGAAGCCCACGGAAGAAATCGACCGCCTCGATGCGGTGCTCGAAACAAAAGAAATCTATGACATCACACCACGAATCGCACGAAAGGCAGGGCGGATCGCAGGAGGCCTTACTGCCGAGGGTCGTGCGCTGAACGATCCTGGCGATGAGATCATCGGCGCGACCGGCATTGTTTACGATGAACCGGTTCTCACCGCGAATGTGGACCACTTTGAGCGGATTCCTGGCCTTACTGTCGAAACGTACTGACCGATTCGATATCCAAGTCAAAGTGATCAATAATGGGCCTATACGACGAGTTGACCTTCGAGGAAGGGCTCGACGTCGATTTTCCAGCCGTTGATGGTGATCCATTCGATAGTCTCTAGCAGACGAAATCAATCGTCTCCCGGTTTGTACGCACCCGAGCGTTTTTCGATCGTGTAAATCCAGAGAATTTCCGTGTCGTGATCCACTTCGCAACCGAGGCGGAACGGGCCGATACGTAGTTTCGAATGTGGCATCCCCGTCAACGGTTCCACGTACCCTGATGGGTCTCGCCACTGGTCAGTCACTATCTCGTCCAGTTTGGAGACGATACGTTGTTGATCGTGGTTTTGAAGCGATTCGAGTTTGTTTTTCGCCGGCGATTTCATTTTCCAGCCCCAGTCGTCGTCACCCGTCATCTCTCTCGGCGTCCGTCAGCATCTCTCGAACTTCTGCAGCAGAATACGTTCGGCCCTCACCCGTCCGTCGCTGGTGTTCGCTCCTCGCGATGTCTTTCCATGCCGAACGAGAAAACGACGGGTTCTCCATGGCATCACGAAGGACCCAGCGGATGAATTCACTACGAGACGGGAAGTCCTCCGCACGCCACGTTGCATCTAGATCCTCGAGGAACGATTGAGGTATTTTGAGGGTTATCGTCGTCATTTCGGGTCCTTTATTCGATTCGGTTTCCGATCCCGACATACGCACGTATTATTCTTGTAATACCAAAAGGGTTGCTCAAGTCTCGCCCCCATAAAAGACGAATACACACCAATAGGACAGCCTATCGAATGCCCTGGGCCCCGCTTCAATACCTCCCGAGCGATTCGTACTCCCAGATCAACTCGAACAGTCGGTTCATCCCGGCCACGAACGAGGCGTTCTCCGTCACTGCCGCCTGCCGGAGATGCAACGGAATCTCTTCTTCCTCGACGAGGAAGAGCGCCTTTCCCGTGTCGTACCCCATGCTCGGGTCCGCGAGCGTACCCCGAACCGGGAGTTTCGACTCGCTGATCCGGTACTCGACACCATCGATGGACGCCAGTTCGTCGATCCGATCCCGTTGAATCGGTCTGTTTTCCGATTCGAGGTGGGTTTCGTGCACGAACAGCACCTGGACCTCGACGCCGCGGTTGACAGCCTCCCGGAGGGCCTCCTCGACGCTCGAGAGGTACTCGAAGCTCTTGGTGAAGACGTGGACACGCTCCTCGCTCTCGGCGTACAGCCGGCGTGTCTCGCGCTCCGAGACCTCGCCCACATCGACGACCCAAAAGAGTTCCTCGGTGGGTGTTATGTCTCGGCTGGCGTCCTCGTATTTGGTTTCGAACGTGTCGAGAAAGGTGTCGCGCATCGACTCGATTGAC